>CALMOL010000017.1:3600-17602 GCA_937871685.1 uncultured Verrucomicrobiota bacterium | reverse complement strand
GCGGGAGTGAGCTGGGCACCTCCCCTACCGCAGCGAGCCGAAGCTTCAAGCCCAGGCGTGCCATTGGCGCTTGAAGCCGGCGGGAGCGTCCATCATTTGGCGCATGAGCATCGTGGTCCAGAAATACGGCGGTTCCTCCGTCGCCGATCCCGGCAAGCTGCGCGCCGTGGCCGCGCGCGTGATGGCCACCAAGGCCGCCGGTCACGAAGTCTGCGTGGTCGTCTCCGCCATGGGCGACACCACCGACGAACTCCTCGCCACCGCGCGCCGCCTCTCGGACGACCCGCCGCGGCGCGAACTCGACATGCTGCTTTCGGCCGGCGAGCGCATCGCCATGGCGCTGCTCTCCATCGCGGTGCGCGAGCTGGGCGGCGACGCCATCTCATTCACCGGCTCGCAAAGCGGCATCATCACCAACGACCGCCACTCCGACGCGCGCATCGTGGAGGTGCGCCCCTACCGCATCCAGGACGAGCTGGCGCGCGGCCGCGTGGTGGTGGTGGCCGGCTACCAAGGAGTTTCCTACAAGAAGGAGGTCACCACGCTGGGCCGCGGCGGCTCCGACACGACGGCCGTGGCGCTCGCCGCGGCGCTGGAGGCGGAATGGTGCGAGATTTGTTCCGACGTGGACGGCGTGTATTCGGCCGACCCGCGCGTGGTGCCGGCCGCGCGCCGGCTGGGGGAGGTGTCCTACGAGGAAACGCAGGAGATGGCCGCCGCTGGCGCGCGCGTGCTCAACGTGCAGGCCGTCGAGTTCGCCAAGGAAAAGGGCATTGCCATCTACGCGCGCGCCACCGCCGCCCCGCCGATGCGCCGCGGCGAGGATGGCGCTGACGGCACGGTAGTGCGCCGCTTCGCGCCGCGTCCGCCCGGCTCGGTGGCGGGCGTGGTGGGGGAGCGGGACGTGCTTGCCCTGCGCGCCGCCGGCGACGATCCGCTCGCCGTGCTGGAATGCCTCGATGCCCACGGCGCATGCGGCAAGCAGGTCCACGCCCTCGGCGAGGAACTCGCCCTCGTCCTCTCGCGCGAGAACCTTCACAACGAATCCGCCCTGCGCGACGCCCTCGCCCGCTGCGCCCCGGGCGCAAGGCTGGAAGCCGGCCTCGGCGCGGTGAGCGCGGTGGGCACCGGCATCAACGGCACGCACGCCAATCTCCTGGCCGGCATGCACGCCCTGCGGGACGCGGGCATCGCGCCGGCGGGATGCGCCACCTCCGGCTTCCGCATCACCTGGCTGGTGCCCGATGCGCAGACCGATGACGCGGTGCGCGCGCTGCACCGCCTGTTTGTGGAATCCACCGGGCAGCCGGTGCCGTGAGGAAAGGAAGAAGCATGAAGGAAGAAGCAAGAAACAGAAGGCTGGGCCACGCTCTCTGCTGGGGGTTTGATTTCTTACTTCTTCCTTCCTCCTTCTTACTTCTCCCGCCCTCGTGACCCTTTCCGAAATCCGCTCCGCGCTCGCCGCCCTCGGCCGGCATCCCTCGAAGGCGCTGGGGCAGAATTTTCTCCACGACCAAAACCTCGCTCGCGCCATCGTCGCGCAACTCGGGCCGCGGCCGGGCGAGCACGTCGTCGAGATCGGCCCGGGTCTCGGCGCGCTCACGGAGTTCCTGGCGGAATCCGGCGCGACGCTCACGCTGCTCGAGAAAGACCCCGCCCTCGCCGCGCGCTTGCGCGAGCGGTTCGGGGCCGCCTCTTCCATTGAGGTCGTCGAGGGTGATGCGCTCCGCTTCGACCTCCGCGCCCTGTGGCCGCGCCGGCCGGTGCTCGTGGTGGGGAATCTGCCTTACAACGTTTCCTCGCCGCTGGTTTTCCATTTCACCCATCCGCTGTGCCCGGCAGAGCGGTGCCTGTTCCTGCTCCAGCGTGAGATGGCTGACCGGCTCGCCGCCGCGCCGGGCTCGCCCGACTACGGCTTGCCCACCGTGCTGCTCCAACGCGCCTGGCGCGTGCGGCGCGGGCGGACCCTGCCGCCGGGCGTCTTCCACCCCGCGCCGCAGGTGGACTCCGCGCTCGTGGAATTGGAGCGCCGTCCGCCGGGCGAGATGATTCCCTGCGACCCGGTGGCCTTCGAGCGCGCCGCCCGCGCCGGCTTCGGCCAGCGCCGGAAGCAACTGCGCAAGCTCCTCGCGGCCGCTTTTCCCGGCCTCGACTGGGAAGCCGCCGCCGCGGCGGCCCAGGCCGCCCCGGACGCGCGCGCGGAGGATTTGTCCGTGGCGCAGTGGATCGCGCTCACGAACCTCCTCGCCCCGCTCCCGCCCGCGCAGGACGCCGGGGAAATGTTCGACCTCGTGGACGAGCGCGACCGGGTAACCGGCCAGCTCCCCCGCGGCGAGGTTCACGCGCGGGGCCTGCGCCACCGCGCCGTGCATCTCTTCGTCCTCAACCGCCGGGGAGAGCTGTGGCTCCAGCGCCGCTCGCCGTGGAAGGACACGGCCCCCGGCCGCTGGGGATCGAGCGCCGCCGGCCACGTCGATGCCGGCGAGGATTATCTCGGGGCCGTGGTCCGCGAGGCGCGCGAGGAACTCGGCCTCGCGCTTGCGCCTCTGGATCTCGCCGAGATCGCCCGCCTGCCGCCCACCGAGGAAAACGGCCAGGAGTTTCTCCGCCTCTTCCGCGCCGTGAATGATGGCCCCTTCGTCCTGCCGCCCGCCGAGACCGAGGTCGGCGCGTTCTTCTCGCCCGCGCAGATCAACGCTTGGCTCCATGCGCGGCTGGATGATTTTTCGCCCGGTCTCCGCGAGTGCTGGCAAAGCTATTCCAATCCCGGGGCGACCGGTCCCCTCCGGCCATAGTTCGGCAATTTTCCTGGGTAATGCGAAGGTTTGGGCCGAACGGCTGATGCGGGCGCGCCTCCGGCGCGCCAGCCGACCCGCAGTCTGCAATGGACTTGCTCGCTCCCGCTCTCTCGGCCCCGTCCCGGCGGGGCCACCGTCCATCTCGGCGCACCCTGCGCCTCGGTTCAAACTCCGCAATCTCTTCATGGCCGCTCCGCTGCCCCTCGTGGATCCCGTCACCGGCGCCCCGGTCCACCGCCCGCGCAACCTCGACTGGCGCCGCGCCGCCGCGCTGCTCTACGGCGACTGGGGCACCTCCAAGGCCTACGTCATCGGCATGGGCTTCTTCGTGGCCCAGTTTTCCTCGCTTTGGATCATCCTGGCCGTTTGCGCGCTGACCGGGGCCGTCGGCTTCATTTATTCCATCGTCTGCCGCCTGTTTCCCGACGGCGGCGGCGTGTATTCCGCGGCGCGTCTCCAGAGCCGCGCGCTGGCCTCGCTGGGCGCGCTCCTGCTGCTGGCCGGCTTCACCGTGACGGCGTCGCTGAGCGGTTACTTCGGCGTGATCTACCTCGGCGTGCCGCAGAAATACGCCGCCGTGGTCACGATGGCCGTGATCGCCGTGCTGGGCTTCCTGAACCGCTTCGGCCCGCGCCATTCCGGCTCGCTGGCCGCGGGCTTGGCCATTCCGGCGGTGATCTCGGTGGTCGCGGTGCTCCTGATGGCGGCGCCGCACTTCACGCTCTCCCACGTCGAGCGCCCGCACGAGAACTTCGGCCAGCTGTGGATCCACTTCGTGGGCGTGATCCTCGCGCTGTCCGGCGTGGAGGCCATCGCGAACATGACCGGCGTGATGCCCCTGAATCCCGGCTCCACGCCGGACAAGCCGGTGATCACCCGCACGGCCAACCGCGCCCTGCTCATCGTCGCGATCGAGGTGGTGGTCGGCACCACGCTGCTGGCCTTCGCCATGCACTCGCTGCCGAACGACCCGACCACCGTCGAGGCACTCAAGGAGCACAAGGACGACATGATCAAGTTCCTGGCCGACACCTTTGGCGCGCTGAACTTCGGCCCCGCCGCCGGCAGCGTGGTCGGCTGGACGGTGGGCATCATCTTTGCCCTGCTGCTGCTCTCGGCGGTGAACACCGCCATCGTGGCCGTGATCGGCCTGCTCTACCTAATGGGCCAGGATGGCGAGATGCCCCCGCAGACCGCGCGGCTCAACGCGCACGGCGTGCCGCGCTGGCCGCTGATCGCGGCCACCGCGCTGCCGATCATCGTGCTCATCGTGGCCGACACCGGCGAGTCGCTGGCTGAGCTTTACGCCATCGGCGTGGTGGGTGCGATTGCGGTGAACCTGGGCGCGTGCTCGATGAACCGCCGCCTGCCCATGAAGGTGTGGGAGCGCGGGGCGATGGGCGTGGTGTTCCTCATCCTCGCCGCGGTAGAAATCACTTTGGCCAAGACGAAGCCCAACGCGCTTTTCTTCGCCCTGTGCGTGATCGCGGTGGGCTTCGCGCTGCGCCAGTATTCGCACCGCCTTTCCGGCCTGAGGACGCTGACCGTGCCGACGGCGCTGGCCGACGTGGTCACCCCCGCCGCCGTGGCCGAGATGCGCCGGCCAGCCATCGAAGACGCGCGCCTGATGGTGGCGGCTCGCGGCCTCACCCCCGTGCTGCGCTTCGCGATGGAAGAGGCCGTCTTGCGCAAGGCGGTCCTCTACTGCGTTTACATCAAGGAAGTGGCTTTTTTGCCCATGGGCCGTTTGGCCACCAGCACCGGGGCCGTGATCCCGCGCAAGGCGCGCTGGCAGGACGACCCGCAGGCCAGCGCCATCATGCAGTTCATGCTCAACTTGGCCGAGGAGCGCGAGGTCTCGCTGATCCCGGTCTATGCCGTGAGCGACAATGCGGCCGAGACGATTCTGGACTTGGCGGCCACCTGCGCCGCCGACTACGTGCTCCTGGGCGCTCCACAGCGTCAATACCTGACCAAGCTTTTGCGCGGCAACGTGGTCACCGAGGTGGCCGGAAAGCTCCCGGAAAACATCTCGCTCATCATCCACGGGTGACCTCCCGAGGATGGCCCGCCGGATTTTCTTCTTGACCCTCCGGCATCCCTCCTGAAATTCCGCCCCCCGTCCCAAATCTTTTTCCCGACCATGCGAGTTTGCCAGATCACCGGCGCGCGCCCTAGCCGCGGCCACACCATCCACCGCCGCGGCCTCGCCAAGAAGCAAGGCGGCGTGGGTCGGCACGTCACCGCGATGACGAAGCGCTCCTTCTACCCGAACTTGCGCCGCAAGCGCATCTGGGTGGCCGAGCTGAGCAAATTTGTCGAGGTGCGCTGCACCGCGCGCGCCCTCAAGACGATGGCCCTCAAGGGGACTTATGCCACCCTGAAGAAGGCCGGCTTGGTTGACTGACCCGGCCAGCTTGGCTCGTTTCCGCATTCTTCTCTTTACTTCTTTTCGTCCCCGACCCCTAAATCCCCTCCACACATGGCCTTCAGCGTCAAAAGCAAGAAATCCGGCAAGACTTACTTCCTCCACGAGCGCGACCAAGTGCTCAAGGGCGGCCATAAGGTGAAGCTCTACTTCTTCGCCACCGAGCCCAAGGAAGGCGCCATTGATGCGCTCCCCGCCGGCTACGCCGTGGACGAGAACGACCGCACGGGTCTGCCCCTGCTCCGCAAGGCCAACAAGGAGCCCAAGGCCTGACCGGTCCCGCGCTACTTTTTTCTCTCGCGCCGGACGGCTGAACTTCAGCCGCCCGGCGTTTTCTTTTCTCTCGCCATGCCTGCTCCCGCCGACTCTTCCGTTGTTTCTCCCGCTCCCGCCGCCCGTCGCATCGTGCCCGTGAGCATCCTCACCGGCTTCCTCGGCGCGGGGAAGACCACGCTGCTCAACCATATCCTGCGCGGCCAGAGTCAGTTCAAGTTCGCCGTGATCGTGAACGAGATCGGCCGCGTTGGCATCGACGGCGCGCTCATCGAGAGCTCGCAGGACGAGGTCGTCGAGCTCTCCAACGGCTGCGTGTGCTGCACGGTGCGCACCGATCTCGTCCAGGCCATGCAGCGCTTGCTCAAGCGCGGGGGCTTCGATTACCTCCTGATCGAGACCACCGGCATCGCCGATCCCGGCCCCATCGCGCAGACCTTCCTGAACATTCCGGCGCTTCAGAAGTGGATTCACCTCGACGGCATCATCACCGTGGTGGATGCTGAACAGTGGTTCCGCCAGCTCCGCGAAACCGAGGTAGCTGAGGCCCAGGTCGCCATGGCCGACACCGTTCTCCTCAACAAGACCGACCTCGCCGATGAGGGTCACTTGAAGAATGTCTTCAAGAAGATTCGCGAGATTAACCCGCACGCCGCCATTCTGCGCGGCCAGCACGGCAAGGTGGATCTCAATCTCTTGCTCGATGTCCACGCCTTCGACGTGGACCGCAAGCTGGCGGTGGATCCGCAGTTCCTTGACGAACTGCGCCAAGACCGCGCCCATGCGGACATCGCGTCGTGCTCCTTCGAGTTCGATCAGCCCTTTGAGACCGAAAAGTTCGAGGGCTTCGTGCAGCAGCTCTCCGAGAAGGAGAAAATTTACCGCTCCAAGGGTTTCGTGAGCGTCAAGGGCGCCACCCACCGTGCCCTCTTCCACGGCGTGAACAACCGCTTCACCATCACTTGGGACCGCCCCTGGGGCGCCGACGAGAAGCGGACCAGCCAGCTCGTCTTCATCGGCAAGAAGCTCGATCCCGCCAAGATCGAGCGCGGCCTGCGCGCATGCTTGGCGTGAGACGCGACCCAGCCTTACGGCCCAGCCGTCGCGATTCATCGTCTGCATCCCCATGAAACGATTCCTTTTCCTGCTTCCCGCCGCCGCGCTGCTGCTGCCCGCCTGCGCCACCAAGACCCCCGGCCGCGCCGCCGAGACGGCCGACCTCGCCTCCAAGTTCAAGGATGCCGACCGCAACGGCGACGGCGTCCTTTCGCTGGAAGAGTTCACCAACGCGACCGCCGCGGCACGCTTCCGGAACTACGACACTAATAAGGACGGCTTCATCGATAAGGCCGAGTGGGCCGCCATCCGCGGAGGCGACGCCGCAATGCAGGCGCGCTTCGGCGAGTATGACCGCGACAAGGACGGGCGCATCTCGCTGGCCGAGTTCGTGGCCAGCCCGCGCCAGCGCGCCAACCTCCGCGAGGTCTATGCCAAGGTGGACTCACGCCGCGATGGCCGCGTGACCTTCGCCGAGGCGCAGCGCTACATGGACCAGCGCGACCAGTTCCGACCCTGAGTCCAGGGTGCGCGGTCATTCCGCCGCGGCCGGCACCGTCGCGCCCGCGCGGCGGAAGAAGAGGTAAACCACGCCGCCGATCGCGCAAAAGGACACGCCAATCAGGAAGCCAAGGATTGAGATTGCCTTGGCCTCGCCGGACGGCACGCCGCAAAGATCGCCCAGCAACTGCACGAACAGACCTTCGCGCACGCCGACGCCGCCCACCGAGACGGGCAGGGCAATGATCGTGTTTACGATGGGCATGATCGCGGCCGCATCCTGGTAGGACAGCGGCACCCGCACCGCGCGCGCGGCCGCCCAAAACGTGGCGAACACTGCCCCGTGCGCGATGAACGAAACCGCGAACGCCCCCGCCAGCTCGGCCGGCCGGCGGCCGAACTGTCGGAATACATCCACCATCTCGAGCACCGCCCGGCGGCCGGGCAGGCGAGCCGGAAGCCGGTGCTCCCAGCCGGTCGCTGCTAGCACCGCGGCCAGCGCTATCACGGCCAGCGAGACGCCCAGCACGCCGCCCATCAAGCCCACCAGAACGGCCGTTTCGCTCTTGCGCGTGAGCCAGTCGTAGCGCAGCACCACGAAAACTCCAGCCAGCAGGATCAGCGCGAGCAGGCCTACCACGCGGTCCATCAGCACGGTGAACCCGGCGGCTAGCTTCCGGTCGGGCGCCTCGCGCACGATGTAGAGCACCTTGACCACGTCGCCGCCGGTGGCGCCGAGGCCAAATAAGTTGAAGAATAGGCCCACGAAAAACACGCCGGCCACGCGGATCCACGGCAGCACGATGTCCTGCGCACGCAGCAGGAGGCCGAAGCGGATCACCCCGACGAGGTAGGTGAGCGAGCCAATCGCGGTGCCGATGGCAATCCAGTTCCAATCCGCGGCACGCAAGACGGCGGCCATTTCCGCGCGCTGCTCGGCCTTGCCGAAGAGCAGCCACAGGGCAAACAGCGTAACCGCGACCTGGAGGGTGATGAAAAGGATGCGTTTCATTTCCGGCGAGCCCCGCGCCGGCGGGCCGCCAAGGAAGCAAGAAAGTGGCGCGGGGGAAGTGATTCTGACCTCCCCGTGAGGGTTCTACAGATGCAAGCGGAGCGACGATCGCTGGATGCTTTTGGCCCGCCGCTGGCTGGATTCGATCCGCCCGCGGATGGGGCGCGGCAATCGCCAGAAGTATCCCTCTCGCAGAAACCCGGATGCCGACACCTCTTGGCGGAGTGGACCCTACTGTTGCCGTTCCCGCGCCTCCGCGCAGTCGCGCGTGATCTGAGCCTTGAGGGCGTCGAGGCTCTCGAACTTCCGTTCCGGTCGCAGAAAGCGGCGGAATGCCACCTCGACCTCGCGGCCATAGAGATTCTCGTCGAAATCGAACAAGTGCAGCTCCAGCAGGCGCTCGCCGGCCGCGTTCTCGACCGTGGGCCGCACGCCGAGATTCAGGATGCCACGGCGCGGCGCCGCGGAAACGTCCCCGTCTAGCCAGGCGTCGGCGGCATACACACCGTTGGGCGGGAACTGCTCGTTGTGCGCGGCGAGGTTCGCGGTGGGAAAGCCCAGCGTGCGGCCGAGCTGGCGGCCCTTGCGCACGGTGCCGAGGATGGTGAACTCGCGCCCGAGCAGAAGCGCCGCCTCGTCGAGCCGGCCGGCCTCCACCGCGGCGCGGATCACCGTGGAAGAGACTTGCCGCCCATCGGAGGCCTTCACCGGCGGCAAGCCCACGCAAGCGAAGCCCCACTCGCCCCCAAGGCGCGCGAGCAGGTCCAAGTTGCCGGCGCGGTTCTTGCCGAAGCTCCAGTCGTAACCCACGCAGATCTCGCGCAAGGGCCGCGCCGCGCGCGCCAGCCCGGCGATGAACTCTGCCGGCGGCGTGCGCGCGAAGGCGTCGTCAAACGGGATCACCAGCGCGTGCGGCATCCCCATCCGCTCCAGCTCACGCAGCTTGTGCGCGGTGGAGGTGAGCAGGCGCGGCGCGCGGTCGGGCCGCAGCACTCGCGTGGGGTGCGGGTCGAAGGTCACCGCCACGGCCTGCCCGCTCGCCGGGTCGTGCCGCGCGTCGCCCAGCGCTCGTTCCAGCACTGCACGATGCCCGCGGTGCACGCCGTCGAAGACGCCCACCGCGAGGTAGGCGGGGCCGGCTAGCCTCGAAAGCTCCGGGATGGAAGTGAAAACGTTCATCCGGCGAGGCGGGAAGGCCGAGAGGATGGAGGATGGAAGATGGCAGGTGCCCGCCTTGGCGTGGGAATAGCGAGACGCCGCGGCTCACCCTGCGTAACGGGGGCGCGCCTTTCACGGAGGAAACTTCCTGTCATCCTCCATGCTCTCGGTTTATGCTCCCCGGAGCCGGGAAACTTCTGGCAGGGAGAGCATTCTTTGCATCAGCGCGTCGCGCGCGAGGGTCTTGAGTTCATCCACCGTCACCGCGCGCTCGAGCGTGAAGCGGCCGGAACGGGTGCGGCGCAGGGCTTTGAGATGCCCACCGCAGCCGAGATCGTTGCCGATGTCGTGCACATAAGTGCGCACGTAGAAGCCTTTCGAGCACGCCACGCGGAAATCCACCTCGGGGAGGCGCACGTCGCGCACGTCGTAGCCATAGATGTGCACCAGGCGCGGCTCGCGCTCCACGGTTTTGCCCTGGCGGGCGAGCTTGTAGAGCGGCACGCCGCCCTTCTTCAGCGCGGAGACCATCGGCGGCATCTGGTGGAAGTCGCCGCGGTATTTGGCGAAGGCGGCCTCGATGGCCGCGCGGTCCAGGTCCGGCGGCAGCGGCTTGGTCTCGATGGGCTGGCCGTCGGCGTCCTGGGAGTCGGTGGAAACGCCGAGGACCATGGTGCCCTCGTATTCCTTGTCCTCGGCCATGAGCAGGTCCTGGATCTTCGTGCCGCGGCCGATCACGACAAGGAGCAGTCCGGTGGCCAGCGGGTCGAGCGTGCCGCAGTGGCCGACCTTGCGCGTGTTGAGGGCGCGCCGGGCGAGCGCCACTACGTCGTGCGAGGTCATGGCGGGGGCTTTGTCCACGAGAAGGACGCCGTCGGGATCGGCGCCGCCGTAGAAATGGGAGCGAGTCATGGGAAAGGAGAGGGGCGCCGGGGCCGGAGGCCAAAGGCTCGGCAAGCGGCGCGGCAGGTTGAGGGTTGAAAGTTGAGGGTTGAGAGAAGGCGAGAGTTCGCGCGCGGGTCTTCGGGTTCTCTCAACCCTCAGCCCTCATCTCTCAACCTCGGGCTCCCGCCAGCGCCGCCTCCACCGCGGCCACGACGTTTCGGCGAACCTCCGCCAGCTCCCCCAACGGTCGGGCGCCCGCCGCGAGGCGGTGGCCGCCACCGCCGAACTGCGCGCACACGGCGCTCACGTCCACGGCGTCGGACTTGGAGCGCAGGCTCATGCGCACCGCCGGCTGGCCGGAGCCGGTGCGGATTTCCTCGAAGTAGCCGGCGACCACCACGGTGTCGATGGAGCGCAGGTGGTTGACGAGATCCTCGGTGTCGGAGGACTGCACGCCGAGGCGCTCCTTCATTTCGATGGTGAGCGCGGTGGTGGCGATCTGGCCGTCGGCCGTGAGGTCCATCTCGTTGAGAAACTCGCGCAGCAGGCGCACGCGGCGCAGCGGCTGGCGGTCGTAGCAAGCCTGCGAGAGTGCGGCGGTGTCGGCTCCGCGGCGGGCGAGATCGGCCGCGACCTCGAAGGTGCGCGCGTTGACGCCGCGATATTGGAACGAGCCGGTGTCGGTCGAAAGGCCCACGAAGAGGCACGCGGCCATCTCGGGCGTGTAGGGCAGGTTTTCCGCGACGAAGAACTCGTGCAGGAGTTGCGCGGTGGCTGGTGCGGTGGCGTCGATGTGGACGAGGTCGCCGTAGCCTTCGTTCGTGTAATGGTGGTCGAGGTTGATCTGAAAACCGACTTCCTTCAGCGCGCGCAGCGGCCGGCCGAGGCGCATGAACGTCGAACAGTCGAGCGCCACGAGACAGTCGAACTCATGCAGCGCCGCGCCCTCGCCCACGGATGGGCTGACAACGGCCTCCGAGCCGGGCAGAAACGCGTATTTCTCCAGCATCCCGTCCTCGTTCCAAACGGTCACGTCCTTGCCGAGCGCGCGCAGGCAGTGCGCCACCGCAAGCTGCGAGCCGTAGGCATCGCCGTCGGGATGGTGGTGCGAGAGCACGACGAAGGACTGCCGCGCGCGAAGGGCATCGGCGATGGCGAGGAAGGAGTCTTGGCGAGGCACGAGAAGGCGCGCGGGAGATATTTATGGAGTGCGGGAGCTTGCTCCCGCTCTTAACACGGCAACGTCGCGGGCCGAGGGCACGGATTTTTGTCGGCTGCGCCGTCGAAGCGTGAGAGCATGTTGAGAGCGGGAGCAAGCTCCCGCACTCCACAACGCGCCGCTTCGATTGGGAGCTTCATGAAAAGGTGCATGGTGCTCACCGTTGATCGCTGGCGCGGCGGCGCTTGCGGGAGCCCCACTCGGGCTCGTCTTCGTCGGCATCGGCGAGCGGGTCGCGGAAGGCGGGCGCGGGCAGCTCAAAGACGGTAGGATCTTCCTCGCCGGGCGGCGCGGGCGGGATGTCGAGCTTGTCGATGAGGCCCACGACGCGCACGCCCTTCTCGACGGCATCGGTGAGGTGGAAGAGAAGGTGCGGCGTGTATTTGAGCTTCACGCGGCGCGCGAGCGAAGCCTGAAGGGCGACGCGCTCCTCTTCCAGCTTGGCAAGCGCCGCCTTCCTTTCCTCGGGCGAGCCGATCACGCCGACGTGAATGTGGGACATCCGCAAGTCAGGAGTGACCGATACCATCTGGATGGTGACCAGCTTGGCGGTAAACTCGACTTCCCGGGTGAGGATGGCGCCCAGTTCGGCCCGGATCAGCTCCTGCACGCGAGCGAGTCGGTTTTTCATGGTCGGAAAGGTTTAGCCACGGAGGCACGGAGACGACCGAGAGGATGGAAGATGGCAGGGAACCCTCCTGGCATTGGGAACACTCCCAAAGCGTGAGGCGCTCCCTGCCATCTTCTATCCTCGATCCTCCATCCTCTCAGGCTCAATGGGTCTGCGCGAACTTCTCCAGGGTGTAGAACTCAATGATGTCGCCGGCCTCGTATTCCTCGTAGTCGCCAAGCTTGATGCCGCACTCGAAGCCGGCGCGGACCTCCTTCACGTCCTCGGTGAAGCGGCGCAAGGTCGCCACGCCGCCGTCATACACGGACTGACGGCGACGGAGCACGCGGGCGCGCGCCGAGCGCAGCACGCGGCCGTCGGTCACGTAGGAACCTGCGACGATGCCCTTGGTAAGGTCGAACACCTGCCGCACCTCGGCGTGGCCGATCACGTTCTCGCGCGTCTCGGGGTCGAGCAGGCCGGTCATCGCGTCGCGCACCTGGTCGATGAGCTCGTAGATGATCGAGAAGAGCTTCACCTGCACGCCCTCGCGCTTGGCGGTGTTGAGCGCCACGTTCTCCACCTTCACGCCGAAGCCGAGGATCACGGCGTTGGACGCGGAGGCGAGCAGCACGTCGTTCTCGGTCACGGGGCCGACGCCGTTGTGGACGAACTCCAGCTCGACCTTCTTGGACTTGATCTCCTTGAGCGCGCCGACCAGCGCCTCCATCGAGCCTTGCACGTCGGTCTTGAGCACCACGCGCAGGAACTTCTTCTCGTCCGCGTTGAGCTGCGCATAGAATGATTCCAGCGAAGGCCGCGGCGGCGGGGCGAGCTTCTGCGAGCGCTGTGCCTCCACGCGCTCCTCGGAAAGCGTGCGGGCGTCGCGCTCGGACTCCATCACCACCAGCTCGTCGCCGGCGGCGGGGAGGCCGGTGAAGCCGAGCACCTTCGCGGGCACGGACGGACCGGCCTCCTGCATGGGCTTGTTCCGCTCGTCAAACATCGCCTTCACCTTGCCCCAGTGCTGGCCGCAGATGAACGGGTCGCCCACGCGCAGGGTGCCCATGCGCACGATGATGGTGGCGGTGGGGCCGCGGCCGGCCTCGATTTGCGACTCGACCACCGTGCCGCGCATGTTGGCGGAGGGATTGGACTTCAGCTCTAGCAACTCGGACTCCAATCCTAGCATCTCGAGGAGGTGGTCCACGCCGGTGCCCTTGGTGGCGGACACGGGGCAGCAGACGGTCTCGCCGCCCCAGTCGTCAGGCGCGAGGCCTTGGGCCTGGAGCTGGCCCTTGACCTTGTCCACGTTGGCGGAGGGAAGGTCGATCTTGTTGATCGCCACGACGATCTTCACCTTCGCGGCGCGGGCGTGGGAAATGGCCTCCAGGGTTTGCGGCATGAGGCCGTCGTCCGCGGCGACCACGAGCACGACGATGTCGGTGAGGTTCGCGCCGCGCGCGCGCATCGCCGTGAAGGCAGCGTGGCCGGGCGTGTCGAGGAAGGTGATGGGCCGGCCGTTCCACTCGACGCGGTAGGCGCCGATGTGCTGGGTGATGCCGCCGGCCTCGCCTGCCGCGACGCGCGTCTTGCGCACCGCGTCCATGAGCGAGGTCTTGCCGTGGTCCACGTGGCCCATGAACGTGATGATCGGGGCGCGCAGCTTGAGCTCGTCCTCCTTGATCTCCACGGGCGCGGGCGGCGCCTCGACCTTCTGCTCGACCTTATGGACGCCGCCGCCCTTCTCGCGGCGCTCGACCTCAAACGTGTAGCCGTGCAGCGCGCACACCTTCGTGGCGACCTCCGGCTCGATGGTCTGGTTGATCGAGGCGAAAATGTTCAGGCCGATGAGATCCCTGATGAGCTGGAAGGGCTTGAGCCCCATCAGCGGCGCCAGGTCCTTGACGATGATCGGCGGCTTGAGGTGGATGATCTTCTCCTCGGAAGGCTCGGCGGCAGCTTCCGGCGCGGCCTCCGTCGGCTCCGCGGTGGCCTCCGGCGCGGCCTCGGCCACCACAGGGGCGGGCGCAGCGGCTTCCGGTTCCTCGCGCTTCCTGGG
>CALMOL010000017.1:0-3590 GCA_937871685.1 uncultured Verrucomicrobiota bacterium | reverse complement strand
GTCCACCACCTCGGGCTTCGGTGGCGGCGGGGGGACAACAACGGTGGCCTTGGCGGCCTGCACGGCAGCGGCGAGCGAAGCGGCTCGCGCGGCCGGCGTCCGAATCTTGGAGATGGGCGGCAGGCCAGACGTCTTGGTCCCGCGGGCGCCGCTGGGGGAGCGGTCCTTCTTGGGTTTGGGCTCATCGTCGATGAGCGAGAGCGTTTCCTTGGGCGCGGGCGGCGGCTCCGGGGCAGGAGATGGCGCGGCGGGCGTCTCCGCGGACCGGCCGGCGGCCGCGGACGAGCCCTTGGCCGGGGCGCTGCGTCGGCGGGCCTGGCTGGAAGAAGCGGAGGGAGGAGGGGGCATGGGCAAGAATCAGGAAATGGCGGCCGCGATGGGCCGCGCGAAACAAAACCGAAATGGAAAAAGGAAAGAGCGGCGCGTCAGGCGCGGGGCTGCTGCGCCTTCTCGAGCACGGCAGCGGCCTTGGCCAAATCGAAGCCGGTGGCCTCGGCGAGATCCTCGGCGGACACGCCCTCAAAGGCCTCGACTTCGCGGAAGCCGGAATTCACCAGGATGGCGGCATCGGCCTCGCTCAGCCCATAGGCCGAGGCGGTGGCGGCCGTGGCTCGCTGCACGTCAGACTGAAACTTCTCGGCGGCGGACTCGTCCTTCTCGATGTTGACCTCCCAGCCGAGGAGCTTGGCGGTGAGGCGGGCGTTCTGGCCGCGCTTGCCGATGGCGAGCGAGAGGTCGGCCTCGTCCACCTTCACGAGCACGGCCTTGCGCTCGGGGAAGAGCGTGACGGAGCGCACCTTGGCGGGCTTGAGCGCCTCGACGGCCATGTCCTTGGGATCAGCGTGCCAGCGGAGGATGTCCACCTTCTCGTTGTTGAGCTCCTTGACGATGTTCTTCACGCGCTGGCCGCGCATGCCGACGCAAGCGCCCACGGGATCCACCTTGTCGTTGGCGGAGTGGACGGCGACCTTGGTGCGGTAGCCGGCCTCGCGCGCCATGGCGCGGATCTCCACGGTGCGGTCGGCGATCTCGGCCACCTCCATCTCGAAGAGGCGGCGCACGAAATGCTGATGCTTGCGCGACAGGACGATGCGCGGCCCACCGGCGCCGTTTTCCACCTGCACCACGTAGGCGCGGATGCGGTCGCCGGGGTTGTAGTCCTCGGTGCTCACGCGCTCGGTGGAGGGCATCACGGCCTCGAACTTCCCGAGGTCGATGATCACGTCCGAGCGCTCGAAGCGGCGCACGGTGCCCGACACGATCTCGCCGGCGCGGTCCTTGAACTCGTCGTAGAGCATCTCCTTCTCGGCCTGGCGCACGCGCTGGGCGATGGCCTGCCGGGCGGTCTGCGCGGCGATGCGGCCGAAGGAGGTGGGCGGCACCTCGACCTCGACCATGTCGCCGAGCTGCGCGGTGGGCTTGGAAACGCGCGCCTTTGGCAGCGAGACCTGCTTGGAATCGTCAAGCACGCGCTCCACCACCTGCGCGGTGAGAAACACGCGGATCTCGCCGTTCTTGGAGCCGATCTCCACGCGCAAGCCCTCCGGCTCGCCGAAGCGCTTGGTGAACGCAGTGCGCAGGGCGCCTTGCACGGCCTCGGAGAGGATCTCGCGCTTGATGCCCTTCTCCCGCTCATAATAGTCGAAGGCCGCCAGGAGTTCGCTGTTCATGGAAAGTGGGGGAAAAGAAAAAGACCGAGCCAGAGCCCGGCCGAGTGGAAAACGGGCCGCTCCAGGATCAGTCGGGGTGCGACCATACCCCCGCGTCTCTGGTAGTCAACCTGCGCGCGCGTCCGCAAAGGCTTGCGCGCCGGGCGCAACTCGGGGCAGACTGCCGGGTTGAAGTCCTGGCCGCGTTTCTTCTGTCCCGCCGTTTCCGTCCATGCCGAAGCCTTCCCCTTCTTCCCCTTCCGCCGACGAGCCGCTGGCTCCCGGCGACCCCCTGTGGGATCTCCTCGGCCGCGCGCGGCCCTCGCCCGAGCCTTCGCCGTATTTTGCGCGCCGGGTGCTGCGGGAAGTGCGGTTCCTGGCGGAGGAAGCGAGCGGGCCGGCCAGCATCTCCGCGCCGTGGAACTGGAGTGCTTGGCTGCGCTCGTGGGCGCCGGCGGCCGCCGCCTTGACCTTGGCGGTGAGCGGCGGCTGGTGGTGGCAGAATCGTCCCGGTGCCTTGCCCGTGGCTGAGCTTGCGCCAGGGGTGGCCGTGCCCGGCGAGGAGTCCATCCTCCACGCCAGCCCCGACCAGCGCCTCGGCTTGGTGCTGCAGGAGCTGGAAAGCCTCGTGGTCTTCGAAGAAGGCGCGGCCGGGCCGGATGGGACGCTCTGATTGAGAGGGCCCGCTGGGTTGGCCGGGATGGCCCGCCGCCCGGCGCGTTTCTCGTCACCGGGCGGGGAAAGAAAAGATTCGCGGTGGCGCCACGGCGGGCGGGCGGCAAATTGCGCGCCCGTTTGCAAACCCCCATGCATTTCTCGTTCACCACGCGCCGGGAAACTTCCGTGGCGCGTTCATTTTTCCGTCGTCGATTCGCCCCGGCGCTGGTGTTCCTGGGTGCCTTGGGCATTTCGGTCTCTTCCATCCTCGCGGCGGACGACCAAGCGCCACCGCGCGACTACGCGCTGCGTCTTTCCGGCTCGGGAACGCTGGGCAATGGCGTGGTGACCGCCTGGCTCGAGGAGTTCCTGCGCGCCGAGGGCTGGGATGACCTCAAGCGGCTGCCCGCCCCGGAGGGTCGTTCCTACACGCTCGCCGGCCGGCCTGGCGGGGGCGAGGCTCGCCGCGGCGTGTATGTGGAGGTGAGCAACCCCGAGGCAGCGCTGGCCACGCTCGCGCAGGGCCTTGCCGACATCGCCCTCTGCACCCGGCGCGCGCGCCCGGCCGAGGCGGAGCGCGCGCGGGCGCTGGGCGACCTCCTCTCGCCCGCCTGCGAACATCCCGTCGGCCTCGACGCGGTGGCCGTGATCGTGCCGGCATCGAGCCCCGTCGCCTCGCTCACGCGCGAGCAACTGCGCGAGCTCTTCCAACGCCGCCTCACGAGCTGGCAGACCCTTGGCGCGACGGGGCCGGTGCACCTGTTCGCGCGGGAGGAGAAATCCGGCGCGACCGAGCTTTTTCGCGCCGCGATCCTCGGCGGCGGCGACCTCGCGGCCACAGGCGTCGACCGAATGGACGACTCCGCCGCGTTCGCCGCCGCGGTGCCGGCCGACCCGCGCGCGATCGGCTTCGTGTCGCTCGCATTTGCGGCGGGCAACCGGACCCTCGCGCTCGCCGCGGAGCCGGAGTCGCCATCCAAGGCACCCACCGAGGAAACCATCCGCTCGGGCGAATACCCGCTGGCGCGCCGCCTGTATCTCTACACGGCCGCCGCGCCGGAGAACCCCCTCGCGCTGAAATTCGTCCGCTTCGCCGCTGGTCTCAGCGGGCAGGCCCTCCTGGCCAAGGCCGGCTTCCTGCCGGTGGCCGCCCCGCCGCCGCTACCGACCGGCACCCAGTTCCACGCGGCCATCGACGGGGTGGCCGCCGGGCCGTTCGACATGACCGCCCTGCGGGAACACATCACGAAGGGGAAGATCGGCCGGTCCACGCTGGTGTGGCGG
>CALMOL010000016.1 GCA_937871685.1 uncultured Verrucomicrobiota bacterium | reverse complement strand
AGGGCGGCTGCCGCGCCCGCCACGGCGAAATCGAAGGAGGAAGTGGCGCGCGCGGCCCCGCAAAGCCGGGCCTCGATCCGAGGGCGAGCGTTCATTTCCGACCAGGAATACGCCGTCGAGGCGGAGGAAGCCGGAGCGCCGCCCGCGGCGCAATGACAATCGCACGGCTGATTTCCTGCTTTCCCGCGGAAGTTTCGGTGTCATCCTCCGGCACCTTCCCGGCGGCCTTGCCGCCCACGCCTGCGCGGGGTGTTCTTGCTCACGCGCGCGTCCGTCTCCGAACCTCCTGCGTATGCCCCCATCCCTCCTCCTCCGCGCCGCGGCGCTCGCCACCGTGCTCGCCGCGCCCGCGGCCATCGCCGCCGACGGCCCCAAGGCCGCCAAAGCCGAGACCGCGTCCGCCGCGCCCGTCCAAACTGAAGCCTCTTTCGTCAAGCTTGGCGATGGCGTGCAAATCAGCCTCGCCGCCTTTGGCCCCACGCAGGCGGACTTTGACTCGCTGCGCGCCGGGCTGCCCTCGCATCCCACCGTGGCCCCGTGGCTTGCCGGCACCCGCTGGCGCATCATCGCGATCGGGGCGACCTCGCCGGATGGAATCGCCGCTGGCCGCGTCCTGCCGGCGACGCATTATGCCGTGACCTTCTACGACTACACCAACCAGCGCGCCCTGGTGGCCGAGGGCACCTTCGGCGACCGCGCCGCCGTCACCGTGACGGAGCGCAAGGGCTGGCAGCCGAACCCCTCGCCGGAGGAATTCGAGGAGGCCGTGGCTGCGCTGCTCTCGGATGCGACCGTAGGCCAATACCTCGCCTCGGGCGACGTGACGCCCTACGAGCCGATGCCGCCCGTGCTGGAATGGGAGCCGGGCACCGGCGGGAAGACGCCCGCCAAGCGCCGCGTGGTGAACGTGGGCCTCATGCCGCGCGCCGGCTTCGACACGGTCACAAACCAAGTCATCGGCGTGGACCTCGCCACCCAGGCGGCCCTCCACTATCCCGGCAAGGCCCCCGAGGCGATGGCCTCCCCCAACGCCAGCCCGAACTGCGGCGTGGCCGCCTCGAGCCAGAGCGCCACGGGCCAAGGCAGCGTCGGCCAATACACGATGACCGTGCAGGACACCAGCGGCGCCACGCTCTGGACCATGGTGGTCACGCGTCCCTCCGCGTCCTCCGGCCTGCGCGCCTCGGCCATCGAGGTGTCCAACGTGCAATACAAGGGCCGCTCGGTGATGAAGCGCGGCCACGTCCCCATCCTCAATGTCCTGTATCTGAACAATGCCTGCGGCCCCTACCGCGACTGGCAGTATGCCGAAGGCTACTTCGCCACCGACGGCACCGGCGCGACCTCCACGTCCAACGCGGCCAACGAAAACATTCCCGCCACCGGGGGCGGCTACATTCCCGGCTTCCGCGCCTGCGGCGCGCCGGCCACCACGGCGCTGGAGAACGGCACCGATACCGGCAACTTCCGGGGCGTGGCCATCTACCGCCAGGGCACCGAGACGGTGATGGTCACCGAGCTGAACGCCGGCTGGTATCGCTACATCAACGAGTGGCGCTTCGACGACAACGGCACCATCCGCCCCCGCTTCGGCTTCGGCGCGACGACCAACACCTGCACCTGCAAGGAGCACTATCACCACGTTTATTTCCGTCTCGACATGGACGTGGACGGCCCGATCAACCGCATCTTCGAGCTGCCCGCCGACACGCGGCTGCCACCGGAACAGCTCGGCCGGCAGCAGCCGATGGCCACGGAAAAGAAGATGCTGCGCAATCCCAACAACGCGCTGTCCTACCGCGTCCGCGGCCCCGCCGGCAGCTCGCGCAGCTACCGGATCTTCCCCGGTCCGAACGACGGCTACACCACCGCCGCCACCGACTACGCGCGGGGCGACATGTGGTTCCTCCAATACAAGAGCGGCGCCGAGATCGACGACGGCGTGAACAGCACCGGCGGCAGCACCGAGGCGAGGCTCGACAACTTCGTCAACGGCGAGTCGCTCGTGGACCAGGATATCGTGGTCTGGTATCACGCCACCGTGACGCATTCGCCCACGGCGAATTCCTTCATGTGCGTGCCCAGCGGCTACGGCATCCCCGGCCGCAACATTCTCACCGGTGACAAGGTGGTCGGCCCGGACCTCGTGCCGGAGAACTTCTAGCCGTCAGGAAGCCTGCGGAGAACGAGACGAAGCGATTTTTCCCCGTTTGACGGTCCCGTCCGGGGACTGCCTTCCAAGCGCCGCGAGCGACCCTCGCGGCGCGTTTCTTTTCCCCGAGGCCAGGCTACGCCGCCCCGAGGCGGACGAGGTCGGCGGCGAGCTGCGAGATCTTCTCGCGCAGGGCGAGCTTCTCGCGCCAGGGGGCCGGGATCGCGCTCTCGCCGTAATGCGCGCCGGCGAGCTGCCCGCACACGGCCGCGGTGGTGTCGGCGTCATCCCCCAGGTTTGCCGCGAGCAGCACCGCCTGCTCGAAGTTTCGGCCGCGGCGGAAGGCCCACAGCGCCGCCTCCAGCGAGGCCACGGCGTGGCCGGTGCCCTGGATGGCCGGCGGCGACTTCGCGGCGAAGGAGCCCGCGGCCACGCGCCCGATCTCGAGGGCGAGCGGCTCGCGCACCCACAGGCCCAGCGCCGGCTCGTAGTGGGAGGAAAGGAGTTCCTCCTTGGGCGCGCCGCCCATCGCGCCCACGAGCAGCGCGGCGAGGTAGCGACAGGCGTCCACCGCCCCCGGCGCGGCGTGGGTGGTGCGCGAGGACTCGGCCGCCATGCGCACGGCTTCCTCGGCGTCGCGCCGCCAGAACATCGCCACCGGCGCGAGGCGCATGATGGAGCCGTTACCGGCGGTGTGTGGCTCGGTCGAGCCGGCCATCGCCTTGCCGGAGAGAATGAAGCGCCGCAGCGCGGCCGAGACGGTGTTGCCGATGTCGAAGCAGCGCCCGGTGGACGACAGGTAGCCGCGCTGGCGCCAGTCGCAGTATTTGGTCATCTGGTCGCGCGCGTTGAAGCCGCGGCAATCCACGAGGCTTTGCGCCAGGCAGAGGGCCATCGAGGTGTCGTCGGTCCACTCGCCGGGCTGGAGTCGGAACACGCCGCCGCCCACCATGTCCGTCACCGGCTTGAAGGAGCCGGGCGGCTGGAATTCCACCGTGGTGCCCAGCGCGTCGCCCACGGCGAGGCCGATCAGCGCGCCGCGCACGCGGTCGCGGTTGAAGGAAAGCGGAGAGGGCATGCGGGCGGCTGGGAAGGGAAGCGAAAACGATCCCGCGCGAAAGGGCATCGCACGCGCGGAGCCGCGCGCCGGTGACCATCGCTCTTCCTCACACGCGCCCGCTGAGGCGCGTGGCGCAGGTCCACAGTTGGTCGCCGAATTCCCCCCGCGCCCGCGCGGCGAGCGCGGCGCCGTCAGCCGCCACGCGCAGGAGCGCCCACATCGTGCTGCCGGATCCGCTCATCAGCGCGGCCTCGCACTCGGGCTGCGCGAGCAGCCAGCGCTTCATCGCGGGGAGCAGCAGGTGCTTCTCGAAGACGGGTCGCTCCAAGTCGTTGACGAGCGGTCCCCAGGGCGACGCCTGCGGCCCGTAGGGCACGCCGGGCAGCTCGCGCGCATCGCGCCAGGCCGCGTAGGCCGAGGGCGTGGGCACCGCGAAGGGAGGCTTGAGCAGGAGGATCTCGGCGTCCGTCGCGAGCGTCGTCGGCTCCACGATCTCGCCGCGGCCGCGGCACCACGCGGGTGATTCCCAGATGAAAAACGGCACGTCCGAGCCTAGCTCGGCGGCCATCTCGGCGAGTTGCGCGCGCGTGCGGCCGGCCTGGAAGAAGTCGTTCAGCAGGAGCAAGGTCGCCGCCGCGTCCGAGGAGCCGCCGCCGAGCCCCGCGCCGTGCGGCACGCGCTTCTCCAGCCGCAGCGCGAGGCTCGCCTCGCGACGGCCCCGGAGGCAGAAGAGGCGGGCCGCGCGCACCGCGAGGTTGGAATCGTCCGCCGGCAGCGAGGGATCCGAGCACGCGAAGGAGAACGCGTCCGCCGCCTCCACCGACACCTCGTCCGCCAGCGCCAGCGGGGCCATCAGCGTTTCCAGCTCGTGAAAGCCGTCCGTGCGCCGGCCAAGCACGCGGAGGGAAAGGTTGATTTTCGCCGGGGCCGCTCGATTCATTGCCCAAACCTGTGATCGAACCCCAAAGCGCGAAAGACCGAATCATCGTGGCCCTCGACGTGCCGGACGAGAAGGCGGCGCTCGACTTGGTGCGAAAGCTCATCGGCACGGTGGGCGTGTTCAAGATCGGGCTGGAGCTGTTCACCACGGTCGGGCCATCCATCGTGGCGCGCGTGGCGCAGGCTGCGGGCGGCCGCGCCGGCATTTTCCTCGACCTCAAGCTGCACGACATCCCGAACACCGTGGCGGGCGCCGTGCGCGCCGCCGCCCGGCTCGGCGTGGACATGCTCACCGTCCACCTCGCCGGCGGGGGCGCGATGCTGCGGGCTGCCGCCGAGGCCGCCGCCGGCTCGGAGACGATGCTGCTCGGGGTCAGCGTGCTCACCTCGTCCACGCCCGACACGCAGCGCGAGACCGGCGCCGACGCCGACATTCCCGCGCAGGTCCGGCGCCTCGTGGAGCTGGGCGAGGCGTGCGGCCTCAAGGGCTTCGTCGCCTCGCCGCTGGAACTCAAGACGCTGCGGACACGCTGGCCGGACCGCCACGTCTTCGTGGTCCCCGGCGTGCGGCCCGCGTGGCGCGCCGGCGGCACCGACGACCAGCAGCGCGTGATGTCGCCCGCGCAAGCGATGGCCTACGGCGCGGACTACCTCGTGCTCGGCCGTCCGATCACGCGCCACGAGGACCCGCCGCTCGCCGCCGAGTGGGTGGCCAACGAGATGGCGGGCACGATCATCTGACGATGCAGGAAGGTCCCGCGGGCACGGAGGACGATCCCGCGCCTTGCCTGCCTGCGCTCCGCGTCTGGGCCGACGCCGAGCCCCGGGCGGCCGCCTTGAACATGGCCCTGGACGAGGTGCTGCTGCGCCGCGCGGGCGAGCCACCGGCATCCGCTGGCCCGTTCGTCCCATCCCCGGTCCTGCGCTTTTACGCCTGGGCGCGGCCAGCGGTGAGCTTCGGTTATTTCGACCGCTGGGAGGCCGTGCGGGCGCGTTTTCCCCGCGCCGAGGAATGGGTGCGGCGCTGGACCGGCGGCGGCGCGGTGGACCACACGATGGACCTCACGTTTTCCCTGGCCCTGCCGGCCGGCGAGCCTCTGGCGGCGCAGCCCAGCAGCGTGATCTACCGCGCGGTCCACGCCGCGCTGGCCTCGGCCCTGCGCGGGGCGGGCGTTTCCGATGCGCGGCTGGCGGATGCGGCTGACGCCGATCCGACGCGCGCGGGTGATCCCGCGCCGTGCTTCATCGCGCCGGTGCGCGCCGACGTGATCTCTGCGGGCCGAAAGATCGCCGGCGGGGCGCAGCGCCGCACCCGCGCGGGAGTGCTGCACCAAGGCTCCGTGCAAGGGCTGGACCGCGCCGCGCTGGGCGGGGATTTCCATTCGGTCTTCGCGCGCCGTCTCGCCGCTCACCGCGCGCCGTGGACGCCGCCCGATGCCTGGATGGACGAGGCGCGCGCCCTCGCGGCGGATCGCTACGCCACGGCCGAGTGGAACCAGCGGCGGTGATGCCGGCGCGCAATCCGACGTGGAAAATGCCGCCGCTCACGCGGCTCGGGTCGCGCGCATGGTGGCATGCTGGCATGGGGCCGCGCGGCCGACTCTCACCAGTTCAGCCCGCGGCGGCGCAGCTCTTCCTCGGCAGCCTCGTAGCCGCCGCGCGCGGCGGCGCGCCACAGGACGGCGGCGCGCACGTCGTCGCGCTCCACGCCGAGGGAGTTGGCGTAGCACAGGCCGAGGTAATACGCGCCCGTGAGGCTGCCCTTCGCCTCCGCGCCGCGGATGTCGCGCAGGCCGCCGAACAGGTCCTGCGGCACGCAGTTCCCGTTCACCTTCCAATATCCGAGAATCGCCTGCGCCGAGGTGCTGCCCGGCGCGGCGCGGCGAATCAGCTCGGCGGCGCGGTCGCAGCTTTGCACGAGGTGGAATGGCAGGCCGTTCGCGTGCAGCAGCGCGAGCATCGTCTGGCCGTGCGGGCTCCCGGCGTCCGACGCGCGCTGGGCCAGCGCCACCGCGCGGCCGTAGTCGGCCGTGGCCCCGCGGCCGGCCAGGTAGATCTGCGCGAGCAGCGTGGTGGCGCGCCCGTCGCCCGCGTCGGAGGCCTCGGTCAGCCAGCGCAGCGCGGCGGCGTAGTTCCTGCCGCCCGGCACGGCCGGCCCGGCGCGGTCGGGCTCGTTGATGACCCCGTAATACATTGCCGCGCCGAGCATCGTCTTCGCGCGGGCTGAGCCGGCGGCCGCCGCGGCCTCGTATTCGCGCAGCGCCCCCGCGGCGTCGCCCGCGAGGCGAGCGCGCTCCCCTGCCTCGAAGATGGCGTCGGAGGACCGGGCTGCCGGTTTCGATGGCTGGGGCGTGGGCCGCCCCGGCGGGGGAGATGGCGTCGCCACCGTGGTCGGGGTGGGCGTGGGGCCGCCGCGGCGCGGCGCTTCTCCCGACCCACCCGGAAGCAACACGGCCAAGATGCCGAGGCCGCCCAAGGCGCCGGCCGAGAGCCAAACCCACGCCGGCACCGCGCGGCGCGGGGAGTCGGTCGGCGGGACCGGCGCGGGAAAATCCGCGGGCGGCGGTGGCAGGCGCACCGGCGCGCTCTTGGGCGTGACGGGCGCGCCGACGGTGGTCCCGGGCGCGCCGAGGGCGGGCGCCGTGCCCCGGTTGGTGCGGCGGGGCGCCGTCGGCGCGGTCGGCGCGGTCCCCGACGGGGCCGCGACGGCGGCCCTGGGCTTCCCGCCGGCGCCGCGCAGGGCGGTGAAGAAGTCGGCTGCCGTGGCGAAGGGCGGGGCCACGCGCACGTCGAGCGTGCGGCGGAGCACGTCGTTCGCCGCCTCCGAGGCCGCGGCGAGCGGGCGGTGGCGCAGGGAGGGAGGCGAGCCTCCGAGCAACTCGTAGCTCAGCGCCGCCAGCTG
>CALMOL010000015.1 GCA_937871685.1 uncultured Verrucomicrobiota bacterium | reverse complement strand
GCCTCCACCCTACCCCGCCGTCGCCGGACGGGGACGCGGCGCAGGCCGCGGGGCTGCGCGAGGTATGGGCGCAAATCGCCGCGCAGATCCAGCCGCACGTCGGCGCGGATGCCTTCCAGCGATGGTTCGCGGCGATCGAGCTGGCCGCCGCGGACGAGGAAACGCTCACGCTGCGCGCGCCCAGCCTGATCTTCCA
Source organism: uncultured Verrucomicrobiota bacterium (assembly GCA_937871685.1). Lineage (GTDB taxonomy): Bacteria > Verrucomicrobiota > Verrucomicrobiia > Chthoniobacterales > SZAS-18 > SZAS-18. The sequence continues at coordinate 19,193 of CALMOL010000015.1, read as the reverse complement.
ATTCTGGATCGAGAGCAATTACCTGCCGGTGGTGCGCTCGGCCGTGCTCCAAGTGCTCGGCGCCGCGCGACGGCTGGTCTTCGTCTTCCGCGAGGAAGCGCTCCTCGTCGCGCCGATGGCTTTGGCCGAGCCGGCCCCGCTCGCGATGGAAGCGGAGGAACTCCTGGCGGCTCGCGAGGCCGCCGCGCCGACCGAGCGGTCCGCCGTGGTGGCCGAGCCGCCGGCGATGGCGGGCGCGGCGGGCAGCGCCGCTGCCTCCAGCGGAGCAGCGCTGAACGCGCGCTACACCTTCGACACTTTCGTGGTCGGGCCGAACAACCACTTCGCCCACGCCGCCGCTCACGCCGTGGCGCAGGCGCCGGCCAAGACCTACAACCCGCTCTTCATCTTCGGTGGCGTGGGTCTCGGCAAGACCCACCTCATGCAGGCCATCGGTCACACCATCCTCGGCCGCCGCCGCGGCGGGCGCGTGGTATATGTGTCCAGCGAGCAATTCGCCAACGAGTTCATCGATGCCATCCAGCACAACACGCTGGTGAAGTTCCGCCGCCGCTACCGCGCGGCCGACGTGCTGCTCATCGACGACATTCAGTTCCTCGCGAACAAAGAGCGCTCGCAGGAGGAATTCTTCCACACGTTCAACGTCCTTTTCGACGGCCATAAACAAATCGTCCTCTCCTCGGATCGGCCGCCGGCCGAGATCGGCGGCCTGGAGGCGCGGCTGGTCTCGCGCTTCGAATGGGGACTGACGGCGGAACTGCAGGCACCCGACATCGAGACGCGCCTGGCCATCCTGCGCAAGAAGGCCGAGGCGATGCGCGTGGCGATGGAGCCGGCCACGCTGGAGTTTCTCGCGCGCCGCATCCGCTCCAACGTGCGTCGCCTGGAAGGCGCGCTGATGCGCGTGGCCTCGTATGTGTCGCTCTCGCCCGGCGGCGGCGGCCTGACCCAGGAGCGCATGGAAAACCTGCTCAAGGACATCCTGCAGGAGGAGGCCAAGCGCACCGTGGGCATCGACCAGATTCAGCGCGCCGTCGCCGAGCACTACGACGTGCGGCTCGCCGACATGACATCCAAGCGCCGCCCGGCTAACATCGCCTTCCCGCGGCAGGTGGCGATGTATCTCGCGCGCGAGCTGACGAAGTGCTCGCTCAACGAGATCGGCGACGCCTTTGGGGGCCGCGACCACGGCACGGTGCTGCACGCCCACAAGCTGGTGAAACGCCGCATGGGCGAGGATGAGAAGATCCGCTCCACCGTGTCGATGCTGGAAAGCACGCTGCAACGCTGAAGGGAGTCTGAGAGGATGGAAGATGGCAGCGACCGCCCCTCTCCGATGGGGGAGCGCATCATGCGGGAAAGACTCCGTCCATTGCCCCAAGCACCTTGGCTTTCTCGCTGCGCTCGATTCTCCATCTTCCATCCTCTCGGTCCTGTTGCCTCTGGGCTTGGCAAGCGGGGCGACGCGTGGTTGCGTCGCCCTCGATGCGTGAAATCAAGCTTACCGGCCGCGAGGCCACCGTCATCCGGCACATCGGCTTCGCGGGTGGGCTTTCGGGAGAGGAACTCTTCGAGCGCGCGAGGTTGGAGGAGGAAGACCTAGTGGACGTGCTGAACGGCTTGCTCTCGGCCGGCTACGTCGAGAACAATCCTTACACCGATGCCACCTCGCTCGAGACCTTCCGTGCCGCGGAGTGGGAAACGAACCCGTCCTTCGTGCAGGAACTGAAGAATTCCCTCCGTCGCTCGCGGTAGGACCCGTTTGAAGTTTTGGGTTTCAGGCTTAAAGGCTCCCGCTTGCTCGGGAAGGCATCGCTCGGTGCGACTCCATCCCACCAAAACCCCATCCCTTCCCAGCCCGGCTCGACCCACCGCCGGTGCCATGTCGTTCCATGTCGTCCGCCCCCCTTCGCATCTATCTTGCCGGCGAGCTCTTCTCGGCCAAACATCTCCTCGGCAACGCCGTGCTCGCGCAGGCCATCTGGGACCTTTCCGAGGGAAAATACGTCGGCATGGTGCCGCAGGATCACGAGCAGCGCGAGAACACGGCCCACGGCATCCGCGACCAAGACCTGCGCGCGCTCTTCTGCTGCGACGTGGCGCTTTTCCACTACGACGGTCCGGAGCTGGACTCGGGCACGGTGGTGGAATTTCTCTTCGCCAAATTCGCCGACATTCCCGCGGTGCTGCTGCGCACCGACTTCCGGCAGGGCGGCGACCAGATCAAGGGCGGCGAGCCGTGGAACCTGATGACCTCCTTCTTCCCGCGCACCAAGACGGTGCTCCTCAACGCGATGGAGCTTTACCACGCCGGCCTGAACCGGGACGACAAGCCCGAGACCATCGCGCAGGAGAAGCGCGGCATCGACGCCTCCATGGTGATGATTGATCGGGTGGCCCGCGAGTGCTTGGCCGCGCTCGACGCCGTGCGGGCCGAGCCGCCCGCGCTCCCCAAGGAATTGGCCGGCCCAGTGTATGAATGGCTCGCCCGCCTGCCTGGCTTCAAGGACGGCGCCGATGGAATGAGGGAAGAGCTCGCCAAGTGCCTCGCGGCGAAGCAGGAGAAGAAATTGCTCTAAACACCGCCACTCCCACTCGCCGCGCCTGCGGTGGCGGGCGCGGCTGGAGCCGCGAACGCCTCGTTCGGCTTCATCCAGAACGCCACGATCGCGCCGAGGAAGAGCAGGATCATCGAGCCATAAAACGGGTAGTTCCAGTTCCCCGTCTTATCGATGATGTAACCGCCGATCAGCGGCGAGAGGATCGCCGCCAGCGCGCTGCCGGAGTTCATGATGCCGCTGGCCGAGCCGGAGAAGCGAGGGGCGATGTCCATCGGGATCGACCACATCGGCCCGATGGTCATCTCGGCGAAGAAGAACGCACCGGCCAGGGAGATCGCCAGGAGGTTCACGTCCTTCGTCACCAGCAGCGGCACCAGGCAGAATAGCGAGCACAGGAAAAACGCCGTGACCAGATAGCTTCGGGCCTTGATCGGATCGCCGGTCTTGTGCAGCACGCGGTCGCTCACCACGCCGCCCAGCGTGTCGCCCACCACGCCGGCGAAGAACACGCCCATGGAAAACAGCGCCGAGCTCTTCAGATCGAGTTGGTGCTGATTCTTGAAGTATTGCGGGATCCAGGCCAGGAAGAGCCAGAGGATCCAGCCGTAGCAGAAATAAACGAAGATCACCGGGAACATCCGCCGGAAGAGCGGTCCCCAGGGCACCGGCGTGGCGAGGCGCGCCTTCTTGTCCACATACGGCGTGAATTGCGCGAGTTCCTCCTTCGTGATCGAGGGATGGTCCGCGGGGTTGTCCCGGAAGTAGAAATACCAGACGAACACCCATAGCCCGCTCGCCAGGCCCATGATGATGAACGAGCCGCGCCAGCCGCTCCACGCCATCAGCGCCACGATCAGCGGCGGAGCGATCGAGTTGCCGATCCGCGCGAAGGCGTGCGTGAACCCCTGCGCAAACCCGCGGTCCGCCGGCCGCACCCATGCGCTCATCGCCGAGGTGGCCGTGGGGAACGTCGCGCCTTCGCCGATGCCGAGGAGCACGCGCGCGCAGAGCATCGTGAAGAGGCCGCCGACAAATCCAGTGAGAATCGTCGCCCCCGCCCAAATCAGCGAGCAGATCGTCAGCACGCGCCGCGGGCCGAAGCGGTCTCCGAGGTAGCCGCCGATGATCTGGAAGACCAGGTAGGGATACGCGAACGCGGAGAACACGAGGCCCACCTGCGTCTTGTCGAGCCCCAGATCCTTCTCGAAGACGTTCGAGGCCGTGGAAACGTTCACCCGGTCGATGTAGGTCAGCAGATACATCAGGCCGAGCAGGAAGAGCACGATGTTGCTCGCCGAAAGCAGGCGCGGGCGCGCTGCGACCACCGGAGGGGTATAGGCCATGGGACTGGGGGGGTCTTGAGGGGGAAAACACCGCGGCACGCCAAAGACCATGGCGCGGCGGCTACAACTGCTCCGGGGGGTTGCTTACCATCGAGATTCCCGCGCCCCGCCAAGTCAATCAGAAAGAAACCTCCGACCTGCGTTTAATTGATCGTCCCCTGCCCCGGGGAAGGATGAAGACAGCGGCCCGCCTACCGGTTCTGCCAGCGCGCGGGCGTTTTGCTCACGAACGCCGCCACCCCGGCGCGGAAATCCTCGCTCCCGTAGCACGCCTCGATCAGGTCGTCCGCCGTCGCGTCCGCGTCGGCGGCCAAGCGGCGCAGCATCTCGCGCGTGACCCGCATCGTGATCGGCGCGTGGCCGATGAGGCGCTGGCACCATTCCTCCACCCGGCCGTCGAGTTCCTCCGCCGATACCACCGCGGCAAAATATCCCAGCGGCGCGAGTTCCTCCGCCGTCGGCATCTCGGCGCCGAGCATCATGCGCTTGACCCAGGAAAGCCCGAGCGTGGCGCCGAGCAGGCGCAGGTTGCCGGGCGAAAGGCAGTTCCCCAGCGTGCGCGCGATGGGCACCCCGAGGCGCGCGCCGGCTTGCGCGATCCGCAGGTCGCAGGCGTTGGCGATGGCCAGGCCGCCGCCGATGGCCCAGCCTTCCAGCACGGCGACCGTCGGCACGCGCAGGTTCAGCAGGCCTTGGATGTAGCCGTCGATCCGCCGCTCGTAGGCGATCCCGTCCCGGCCCGAGGCGAAGGCGCGGAACTGCTCGATGTCGGTGCCCGCGACGAACGACTTCCCGCCCGCTCCCCGCAGCACCGCCACGCGGACGGCCGGGTCCTGCTTGATCGCGCCAAGCCCCGCCGCGAGGTCTTCATACATCCGCCACGTCATCGCGTTGCGCGCCGCCGGCCGGTCAAAGGTCAGGCGGGCGATCGCGCCCTCGATGCTCAGGCGCACGCTGCCGGTTTCCGCGGGATCGCTGCTCATGGCTCAAACGCCCCCTTCGCGCGCAAATCGGCAAGCCCGCCCGCGTCGATGCCCGCCTCGGCCAGCACCTCCGCCGTGTGCTCGCCGATCAGCGGCGGATGCCGGCGCACCTGCTGCGGCGTGCCGGAAAGCTTCACCGGGAAGCCGATGTTTGGCACCGTGCCCTCGACCGGATGCGGGATCTCCAGCCTCATCTCGCGGAAGGTGGCGTGCTCGCTCGCGAAGGCTTCCGGGTAAGTGTTCATCCGCCCGGCCGGGATGCCCACCGCGAGCATGGCTTCCACCCATTCCTCGGCGGTCCGCGTGGCAAAGGATCGTTCCAATTCCTCGATCAACACCTCGCGGTTCGCGAGGCGCGCCGAGATGCTCACGAAGCGCGGGTCCCGCACGAGTTCCGGCCGGCCCAGCAAGTCGCACAGGAGCAGCCACAGCTTTTGGTTCGTGGCGCCCATCACGAAGTATCCGTCCGACGCGCGCACCGCCTGATACGGCGCGCTCATCCGGTTCGAGGTGCCCAGCGGGCCGGGAATCCGGTCGGTGCCCCAGTATTCGGAAGTGTCCCAGATCGAGAACGCCATCGCGGCCTCGAGGAGCGACGCGTCCACGTATTGCCCCTGGCCGGAGGCGCGGCTGCCGATGTAGGCGCTCAGGATTCCGTAGAGCGCGAAGAGCGCGCAGCCGATGTCCGCCACCGGCACGCCCGCCTTCACCGGCGGGCCGCCGGGATGGCCGGTCACGCTCATCACGCCGGCCATCGCCTGGGCGATCAGGTCAAATCCCGGCCGGGCGGCCCACGGGCCGGTCTGGCCGAAGCCGGAGATGCTCGCATAGACGAGGCGCGGGTTGATCTCGCGCAGCGTCTCGTAGTCGCAGCGAAGTTTGCGCATCACGCCGGGGCGATAGTTCTCGACGAGCACGTCGGCCGTCTCGGCCAGCTTGTAGAGCGCCTCGCGGCCGCCGGGGCTTTTCAAGTTCAGCGTCACGCTGCGCTTGTTCCGGTTCAGGTTCATGAAGCCCATGCTGTCGGAACCCTTCATCTTGAAGCCCATCGCGCCGCGCGTCTGGTCGCCCGCGCCCGGCGGCTCGACCTTGATGACGTCCGCCCCCATGTCAGCCAGCATCATCGTGCAGAACGGCCCGGCCATGACTTGGCTCACGTCGAGCACGCCCATGCCGGCCAGCGGCAGGGGCGGGTTTGCAGCGCGGGGAGCGACTTCGGTGGGCGTCGTCATGTCGAGGGGGCCAGGGGTGTTATTCATGCGTCCGCGACGGGCGCATCTGCCTTGCACGTCATCCGTTCGTTTGTTGCCCGCCGGAGGGCGCGTTGAGGCTCCGCCGGCAAACGAAGGGCGCGGGCGCGGCGTCTTTCCGCTTGCCGCCCTGGTGGGCCGACTCATGCTTTCGGCGCTGATTGCATGCAATCAGCCTGGATTCTTACCGCCATGAACAACACTCCCCCGCCCGGCCGGCACTTCCTCCAGATCCCCGGCCCGACCAACGTGCCCGACCGCGTGCTGCGGGCGATGGACTATCCGACCATCGACCACCGCGGCCCCTCCTTCGCCGAGCTTGGCCGCGAGTGCCTCGCGGAGATGAAGCACATCTTCCAGACCGAGAAGGGCCGCGTCTTCATCTATCCCGCGTCCGGCACCGGCGCGTGGGAGGCGGCACTGGTGAACGTGCTCTCGCCCGGCGACCGCGTGGTGATGGCCGAGACTGGCCACTTCGCCGCGCTGTGGAAGAAGCTCGCCGGGCGCCTCGGCCTCGCGGCGGAATTCCTGCCGGCCGGCCCCGACGGCTGGCGGCGCGGCGTGGACGCGGCGGCGCTGGAGGCCAAGCTGCGCGAGGATTCCGCGCACGCGATCAAGGCCGTGTGCTGCGTCCACAACGAGACCTCCACCGGCGTCGCCTCGCTCATCGCCCCCGTGCGCCGCGCGCTGGACGCGGCCGGGCACCCCGCGCTGCTGCTCGTGGACACGATCTCCTCGCTCGCCTCCATCGACTACCGCCACGACGAGTGGGGCGTGGACGTGACCGTGGCCGGCTCCCAAAAGGGCCTCATGCTGCCGCCGGGCCTCTCCTTCAACTGCGCCAGCCCCAAGGCGCTCGCCGCGTCGAAGGACGCCACGATGCCGCGCTCATACTGGGCGTGGGACGAGATGATCGCGCCGAACGACGCGGGCTTCTTCCCCTACACGCCGGGCACGAACCTGCTCTACGGCCTGCGCGAGGCGCTGCGGATGCTCCTCGACGAGGAAGGCTTGGAGCACGTCTTCGCCCGCCACCGCCGCCACGCCGAGGCCACGCGCCGCGCCGTGCGCGCGTGGGGCCTGGAAGTCTTCGCGCTCGACGAGGAGGAATATTCCTCCTCGCTCACCGCCGTGCTGCTGCCGGCCGGCCACGACGAGGCCGCCTTCCGCAAGATCGCGCTGGCATCCTTCAACCTCTCGCTCGGCGCGGGCCTCTCGCAGCTCGCGGGCAAGGTCTTCCGCATCGGCCACCTCGGTGATTTCAACGACCTCACCCTCTGCGGCACCCTGGCCGGCGTGGAGATGACCCTTGCCAAGGCCGGCGTGCCCCACCAGCCCGGCGGCGTGCGCGCGGCGATGGAATGGCTGGCAGGAAATGAGGCCTGAGAGGCTTGCCCGCCTCCTCGCAATCCCAGCAAGCCGCGCTCCGAAGACTTCCCGAGATCCTGCGCAGGACGAAGGCCGTCCTGCGCAGGCTTCGGCCAAGCCTGCGCAGAGTCCAGAGAGGTCCTGCGCAGGACGGTTTTGATCCTGCGCAGACTTGGCAGGGGTCCTGCGCAGGACGGCCTTCGTCCTGCGCAGGCTTCGCGGAAGTCTGCGCAGAGTGGGCAGGCATCCTGCGCAGGACCAAACTCGTCCTGCGCAGGATCCCTTCGGACTCTCGCGAGACTTGCTCCCAAGTCTCGCGAGCGTCCGGGCGAAGTCTCCGGGGCGTGGCGACAAGGGCGCGCTTCTGGTGACCGGACCGCTTCCGCCCTCCCCGCGGCAATTTCCCGCCGCCGTGGGTCTTGTGGGCGCAAGCGAAGGCGATACGATTGGCGCGCCCCATCCCCCATGAACTCCTCCCGTCGCTCCTTCCTCCGCGCCGCGGCGCTCGCGCTTCCGGCCGTCCTCCTCCCCGCCGCGCTCCCCGCGCAGCAGAAATGGGAGCCGCAGAAACCCATCGAGATCATCGTCAACGCCGGCGCCGGCGGGGCGACCGACCAGCTCGCGCGCACCATCCAGGCCGTCGCCGTCAAGCACAACCTGACCAAGCAGAACTTCATCATCACCATCAAGAGCGGCGCGGGCGGCGCCGAGGGCATGATGGAGGCCAAGGGCGCCAAGGGCGAAGCGCACAAGCTCTTCATCGGCAACACCGGCCTCTACGCCCTGCCGCTCGCCTCGAACATCCCGTTCAACTGGCGCGACCTCACCCCCGTGGCGTGCATCGCGCTGGACGAGTTCTGCCTGTGGGTCCACGCCGACCAGCCGTGGAAGACGCCGCGCGAGTTCCTGGAGGCCGTGAAGTCCGCCGGCCCCGACAAGATGAAGATGGGCGGCACCGCCTCCAAGCGCGAAGACCAGATCCTCACCGCGCTGATCGACGCCAAGGCCGGCACCAAGTTCACCTACATCCCCTACAAGTCCGGCGCCGAGGCCGCCACGCAGCTCGTCGGCAAGCACATCGACGCCAACGTCAACAACCCCTCCGAGAACGTGGCCCAGTGGAAGGCCGGCCAGGTGCGCGCGCTGTGCATCTTTGATTCCCAGCGCTCCGAATACAAGGGCAAGGTCACCGCTGACCAAGCGTGGTCCGACATCCCCACCGCCAAGGAGCTGGGCCTCGACGTGGAGTATCTGATGCTGCGCGGGATGTTCCTGCCCGGCGGCGTGCCCAAGGAGGCCACCGACTGGTATGTGGACTTCTTCCGCAAGGTGACGGCCACGCCCGAGTGGAAGTCCTACATGGAGGCCAACGCGCTGAAGAGCACCTTCCTGAGCGGCCGCGAGTTCACCGAGTTCCTGGAGCAGGACGAGAAGAAGCACAAGGAGATCATGACGGCCGCGAAGTTCCTGTTTAACCAGAACTGAGGGACGCGCTCGGAGAGAGGGCCGAAGGCTTTGGAGGGCGGTGGCAAGCGTCAGCGCGACACCGCTTTCTCTGCGTGGCCGCGGCTTTGATCCCAAAGCGGTGTCGCGCTGACGCTTGCCACCGCCCTCCAAAACGTCTCCCACCATACGCGAGACGCCGTGGCCGCGCGCGCCGGAGCATCGTCTCGGCGCCGCCGGTGCTTACTTCGTGACGGCGGCCACCTACCGGAAAGCGCATCATTTCCGCGGGAGAACGCGCCTCGAAGTGCTGCACCGCGGCCTGTTAACCGTGGCGCGCGACCACGGTTGGCAGTTGGAAGCATGGGCGGTCTTCTCAAACCATTACCATTTCGGAGGCCTTTCTCCGTCTGATGCCTCCGGCGCCGAAAGCCTCCGAACGATGCTGGCGTTCCTGCATGAGCGCACCGCCAAATGGACCAACGACCTCGACGATGCACCGGGTCGGAAGGTCTGGCACAACTATTGGGAGACCCACCTCACCTACGATCGCTCATATTTCGCCCGCCTCGCCTACACGCGCCGCAATCCGGTGCGACATGGCTTGGTGGCGGTCGCCGAGCAATATCCGTGGTGCTCGGCTGGATGGTTCGAGCGCACGGCAACGTCCGCGCGGGTGAAGGCTTTGCACCGCTCTAAAATCGACCGCGTCCAGGTGCCCGATGACTTCGAGGTGGACGCTGAATGGTGAGAGGCGTTTTTGGGGGGGGGGGGGGGGGGGGGAGCGCCACCGCCCCGGCGGCGGCGGGCGGGGCGAGGCGTGGGGTGCGCCCGCTCCGGGGGGGGGGGGGGCGCTCCCCCCCCCCGGCCCTCCAAAACATCCTCCCGCTTCCGCAAACCGGCCGAATCGAATTGCATTCAATCCCCAACCGCCCATCGTCCCGCCGCTTCGCCGGCTGCTGCTGGCTTGACCGCGCACATGTCCTCGGACGCCCCGCCCTCCTCTCCTCGATCCGCCCGGCGCGGCATGCCCTCGATGGCGACGATGGATATAGTGGTCGCCGCGCTGCTGATCGCCATCGGCCTCGTGGTGGCGTGGGATTCCTATCGACTCGGCTCGGGCTGGGGCTCCGAGGGGCCGCGCGCCGGCTACTTCCCGCTGCGCCTCGGCCTGCTCCTTGCCGGGTGCGGCGCGATCATCCTCGGGCAGGCGGTGTGGAAGCGAAAGCTGCTTGGCGAGCGATTCGTGGAGGAAGGCAAGATGCGGCCGGTGCTCACGGTGGCGCTGCCTACCGTCGCCTACGTGGCGCTCACGGCGTGGCAGGGCATCTACGGGGCATCGGCGCTCTTCATCGCCGGGTTCATGATTTTCGTGGGGCGCTTCCCATGGTGGAAGGCCCTCGTCACCGCCCTTACGACCAGCCTCATTCTGCTGTGGATGTTCGAGGTCGTCTTCCAGACTCCGCTGCCCAAGAACGCGGCTGACGATTGGGTCGCCGCCCGCGTGCAGACGGCCGACCAAGCGGTGCGCAACGCGTTCCGGAATCTGTTCGGCAGCAAGGACCCGCGCTGATCCCTTTCCTCCCGCCGTTCCTCCCGTGGAAGAAATCTCGCTCCTTTTCGCCGGCTTCAAGACGGCGCTCACCGGCTACAACGTTTGGCTCATGATGGTGGGCATCACCGTGGGCGTGCTCGTCGGCGTGCTGCCCGGACTCGGCGGTCCAAACGGCGTGGCGATCCTGCTGCCGCTCACCTTCTCGATGGGCCAGACCACCGAGGGCCAGACCTCGGCGATCATCCTCCTCTCGTGCATCTACTGGGGGGCGCTCTTCGGCGGAGCGATCACGTCCATTCTCTTCAACATCCCCGGCGAGGCGTGGAGCGTGGCCACCACCTTCGACGGCCATCCGCTCGCGCGGCAGGGGCGGGCCGGCGAGGCGCTCACGGCGGCGTTCACGGGGTCGTTCCTCGGCGCGTTCTTCTCGGTGGTGATGATCACCTTCGCCGCGCCGTGGGTGGCGAAGTTCGCGCTGCGCTTCGGGCCGCCGGAAAAGTTCGCGGTGTATCTGCTGACCTTCGCGTCATTCGTCGGCGTGGGGCGCGGCTCGCCGGTCAAGGCGCTCGCGGCCACGGTGCTGGGGTTCATCCTCGCGGCCGTGGGCATGGACACGGTGACGGCGCAGCTCCGCCTGACCTTCGGCTCCACGCACCTCCTCGGCGGCATTGACTTCTTGGTGGCCGTGATCGGCTTGTTCGGCCTGGGCGAGATCTTCCTCTCGATGGAGGAGGGCCTCGCCTTCCGCGGGCAGGCGGCCAAGATCGACCTGCGCGTGGTGCTGAAGACCTGGGCGAAGCTGCCGAAATATTGGTTTACCGTGCTCCAGTCGTGCCTCGTGGGCGCGTGGATGGGCGTGAAGCCCGGCGGCGCGGTGGCCGCGTCGTTCATGGCCTACGGCATCGCCAAGCGCACCTCGAAGAACCCGGACGAGTTTGGCACCGGCCGCCTGGAGGGCGTGATCGCCCCCGAAACGGCCGCGCACGCCGCGGGCACCAGCGCGCTGCTGCCGATGATGACCCTGGGAATTCCCGGCTCCGCCACCGCGGCGGTGCTGCTCGGCGGCCTGATGATGTGGGGCCTGCAGCCGGGGCCGATGCTCTTCGTCGAGAAGAAGGAGTTCGTGTGGGGCCTGATCGCCTCGATGTATCTGAGCAACTTCGCCGGCCTGATCGTGGTGCTGGCCACGGTGCCGCTCTTCGCGGCGATCCTGCGCGTGCCCTTCTCCATCGTGGCGCCGATCATCGTGGTGGTCTCGGCCGTGGGTGCTTACACGGTGCACTCGAACATGTTCGACGTGTGGCTGATGCTGGGCTTCGGCGTGGTGGGATACATCTTCAAGAAGCTCGAATATCCGCTCGCGCCGATGGTGCTCGCGCTCGTGCTGGGCGATGCCACCGAGGACGCCTTCCGCCAGTCCATGCTTGGCTCGCGCGGCTCGATCGGCGTGTTTTGGGGAAATGGCCTCGCCGGCACGCTGACCACCGGCGCGATCGTGCTCGCGCTGTGGCCGCTGATCGGGAATGCGATTGGCTGGCGCAAGCGCCGCCGGCTCCAAACGAGCAAGACATCCCCGATCACCAGGGCGTGACGCGGCTCAGGCCTTTTCCGGCTCCAGGACGAGGCGGCGGCTCAGCTCGAGCAATTCCTTTTTGCGCGCGAGGTCGGCCACGAGCGGAAGTTGCGCCACGCCCAGCAGGCGGCGCATGATCTCTGCGCCCGCATATTGGCGTGCCCGCGCCGGCGCCCAGTCTCCCGACGGGCGATAGTCCTCCCAAGTTTGCGCGAGGAGCTTCTTTTCCTGGCGGGAAAGATGGAGGTGCGCCCACAGCACGCCCACGTCGAACTCGGCGTCGCCGGGAAAGCCAAACTCCGGGTCGATCACGCACAACCCGCCGCCCGAGCGCCGCAGGAAGGAGCCGGGGAAAAAATCGCCGTGAAGCAGCACGCCGTCCGGCCGATCGGCGAGGTAGCGCTCCCCCAGCGCGCGCACCGCCGCGACGTAGGCGGCGTCTTCCTTCAGCGACCGCGCCGCCTCCGCGAGGCCCGGCGTCCATTGGTCCACGTCCACGCCGCTGTCGGGCCGCAGCGGCAGGTCGAAGATGTGCTCATGGTTCAGTTCCCGCATGGCGCGGTTGGCCAGGGCGGCGTGCTCGTCAGCCGTAAGCGCGATCGAGTGAAGCGAGGAAAGGAAGCGCAGCAAAAGCCGCAGCTCGGCCGGCTCCAGCTTGGACGCGCCCGAATACAGCGATGACAGGTCGGCGGCCGCGCCTAGATCCTCCAGCGCCAGCAGGCGCGCGTCCTCGTCGAGCCAAAGGATGTCCGGCATCATCAAGGCAGCCTCCGGCGAGCGCCGCGCCGCGGCGTAGAAGCTCGCCTCGACCAAGGCGCGATCCCACGGCGCGGCGATCTGCGGGTATTTTTGCACCCAAGGCAAGGCCTGCTTCAGGATGAGCGTGCGGCGATCAGTGCGCACCCGCACCACGCAGTTCATGTTTCCCGCGCCGGCCAGTTCACTTCCGCGCACATTTTCACCGGCCGCCAGGCGTCCCTGAGATTCCAGATACCGGCCGATGCCGGCGGGATCGTCGGGACGGAGCAGGAAGGTGTCGGGCGGGAAATCGGCGGCGGGCATATGAGAGAGGAGGCGAGCCGCCGAAGAAACGAAATCCCCCGCTTCCGGCACCCTTTTTTTGCCTTTCGTCCACCCTGCGGAACGCGTGGACAATCAAACCGCAAAAACGTTTCAAAAAAAACCTCCTAGATGACAAAATTCTCTTGCCGCCTCTGACATTCCCTCTCACCATCCCACGTTTTCCCGCCCCCGCGGGGCTTCCGACAGTCTCCTTAACCCAACCCACCCACGAATCCACGAGATGAAAGCGAATCTCCTCTCGAAAGCTGGTCTCCTCGCCACCGCCGGCGCACTCCTCGGCGGCGCCTCCACGGCGCAGGCGGCCGACCCCTACGACAAGGCCCTCGAAAGCCGCGTCGCCGCGCTCGAGCGCGAACTCAACCTCATGCAAGGCGATGACAAGGGCAAGGGCGTCAAGCCCACCGAGGTGCCCACCTTCATGCGCGCCCGCGGCAAGAACGTCCGCGAGCTGACCATCGGTGGCGACTTCCGCCTCCGCTATCAGTTCCAGGACTTCACCGCCCAGCTCCCCCGCAACACCTTCTACCCGGCTGGCTCCAACTTCGCCACCGCCGGCACGCCGTTCCCGGCGGGCGACGCGCGCAACGCGCTCCAGGGCTTCAACAACGACCACTACCAGCAGTCGAACCGCCCGAACCGCTACCGCCTGCGGATCTACTTCGATTACCAGCTCTCGGACGACTTCTTCCTCGGCTGGTCGCTGGCCTCCGGTGACAACCCCGGCAACGACGGCACCACCTCCACTATCGCCAACGGCTTCGGCAAGCAGAACATCTGGCTCGACCAAGCCTACCTCGGCTGGAAAAAGGGTCCGCTCACCGTCGTGGGCGGCAAATACGTGTGGGCCTTCTTCCAGGTGGACGATTTCGTCTTCGACAAGACGGACCTTCGTCCGACCGGCTTGACGGAACTCTACAAGATGGACCTGTCGCCCACGGTGAACCTTGAGATCATCGCCGGCCAATACATCTACACCGACGCGGTGGAGAACAACCAGAACCAGTTCTTCAACATCAATCCTGGCCAAGGCGCCTTCCTGACCGGCACGGGCGCGCCTCCCACCGGCAGCGGCCTCCCCGTTTCCAACGCAGCCGGCGCGACCTCCGCCTCGCTCGGCAAAGATGACTCGGTGCTGATGGTCACGCAGGCCGTCTTCACGATCAAGCCGTCGAATGTCTTCAACATCAAGATCGCCCCGATGTTCACGTTCTACGCCGTCGCCGGCGGCGTGAACAACCCGACCTCCCTGGCCGGTGGCGCCGTCAATGGTGTTCCCGCCGCGATCACCGGTGCCACGTTCAATTCCCTCCCGCTGAACATCACCAACGGCCCGGGCGCGGTGAACAACACGGCCTCCTACATCAACGGCAAGCTGACCAACCGGAACCTCTACCTCCTCACCCTCCCGGTGGAAGCGTCGTTCACGCTGGGCAGCGGCCTCGTGGTCAAGCCCTTCGCCGAAGTCACCTACAACTTCGCCGGCGGCGCGCGCAACTACAAGGAATACGGGGTCGCCCTCGACAACTTCTCCTCGAAGATCGCGTTTGTCGCGGGCGTCAAGCTCGGCGAACTCAAGAAGAAGGGCGACTGGGCCATCCAGCTCGACTATCGCCACATGGGCCTCGGCTCGCATGATCCGAACTTGAACGACCCGAACTGGTCGCTCTCGCGCCTCAACATGCGCGGCATCAAGGCTGGCCTGGCCTATCGCTTCACCAACTGGCTCACGGGCAACATCAACTACTACCACGCCAACAACATCGAGCGGGACCTCTACAGCGTCGCCGTTGGCGGCCCTGCCACCGGGTTCTATCGTCCGAAGGTCGCCCCGACCCCTGGCGACTACAACACCGCCCGCGTGCTCCAGGTCGAGTTGAACGCCACGTTCTGATCTGATCGTTCTCGCGCAAGCGAATCCCCATTCAGCCCCGCGCCGGCAACGGCGCGGGGCTTTTTGCATCCGCCCGAGCTCGTCCCCGCGAGGTTGGCCGAAGGCTTTGGAGTGCGGTGGGAAGCGAAAGCGCCACGCCGCTTTCGCATGATCGCCGCGGCTTCGATCCGAAAGCGGTGTCGCGCTGACGCTTGCCACCGCACTCCAAAGCCTTCGGCCAACCCTCCGCAAGCCACCTTCAACAGGGGCGACGAGATGGACCGCAAATCGTCCAAGTCAGAAAGCGGGGGCGAAAGGCTTGAGGGAAGCAAGACTGAGGGGCCTCGGCCTCCAGCAAAGGCTCGCGGCGAGCCTGCGAAGAGTCTTTTTGATCCTTCGCCGGCCTCCCTTGATCCTTTGGTCCGTCCCGTGGACCATGCGAAGGCTCCAAATGGTCCTGCGAGGAGTCCCAGCGATCCGGCGCGGACTTTGCGCAAGCCTGCGAGCACTTGGGGCGATCCTGCGAAGAGTGAGATTGGTCCTTCGCCCAGTCCCAGGAACTCTTCGCTGACTTCGCCGGACTCATCGCAGACTTCGCGGAAGGCAGCGATCACTTGGCGGGACTCTTCGCAGAGTCAGTTTCGTCCTGCGAAGGGTCCCGCGGAGTCATCGAAGAGTCACGCCGAAGTCTCGCGAGCGTCTGGGCGAAGTCTCCGCGAGCCGTTTCCGGCGCTCAAAAGGCGATTTGCTTCTGGAGGCCTCGCCGGGCGAGCAAGAACAGCTCCGAGCCCGGTGGTCGCGCTGGGCCGGGTGGTTCCGGCCAAGGGCACCGGCGTTTTGGATGCGGTGCCCCCGACACCGCCTGGGCGCCCAAACCGCGGCCTCGCAGCGGAAAGCGGCGTCAGGGACACAGATTTTGCGCCCGGCTTCCTGCAAGCCGCCGCCTGCGGGTGCGGCGACTCGAAGTGGAAGGCCTCACGTCCTCCCGCAAGCCGCCTCCTCAGAGAATGCCGAGCTTCATCTTGCCGGCCTCGGAGATCATCCCTTGGTTCCAAGGCGGATCCCACACGAGGGCCACCTGGGCTTCGGTGACGCCGGGAATCGTGAGAATCTTCCCCTCGGCGTCAGCGGCGATGCTCGGGCCCATTCCGCATCCGGGCGCGGTAAGGGTCATCTTCACCTCGGCCTTGAGGCCGGATTGGTCGTCCAGAGGCGACACGGCGCAGTCGTAGATGAGGCCGAGGTCCACGATGTTCACGGGAATCTCGGGGTCGAAGCAGGTCTTCAGCCTCTCCCACACCAGCTTCTCGCGGCCGGGCACGTCGGCGAGCAATTCAGGCGTCACCGGCTCGCGCTTGCGCGTGAAGGTGCCGTCATCGCGCCGTTCCAGGCCGAGCGCGTCCGAATTAGCCTCGGTGATGCGCGCGAGGCCCTCGCGCGAGGCCACGGTGTATGAGCCGCCGAGCGCCTGGGTGACCACCACCACGGTGCCAGCCGTGAGCGTGAGCGTGTTGCCGGAGGGGATTTGCGTCGCCTCGACGTCGCGCGAGAGAGTGATTTCGGTGTTTTCGAGCATGGGAATTCGGGCAGGGCCGCCAGTCAGGCCGGCGGGTGAAGCGTGATCTTCAGCTTTTTCGGCGCGGCTTGGACGCCGGCCACCAACTGATCGTAGAGCGTGGGCGCCGCGGCGGTAACCGAAGCGGCAACCGAAGATGGGGCAGGCGCGGGCTCGCCGCCGGTCAGAGCCTGCTTGAGCGCGCCTTCCACCAGTTGCGCGCAGTGGATCTTCATCGGCGGCAACGCGCCCAGCGGCGCGGACAACTCCGCGGGCGACATCGCCAGCGCCTCGTCGGCGGTCTTCCCGCGGAGCAGCTCGGTGGCGACGCTGGCCACGGCCACGGCGGTCTGGCAGCCAAAGGATTGGAACGTGGCCCGGTCGATCACGCGGCGGCCATCCGGGCGGTCGGTGAACTTCACCCACATCCGCAGCATGTCGCCGCAGTCGGGCGAGCCGACCGTGCCCACGCCATCGGCGTCCGGCAACGCGCCGAGGTTTTGCGGATTCGTGCGGGCCGCCTCGACGCGGGCTTCAAAGTCGTTTGGAACGTTCATCGGCAGAGCGCGAAGCCGCCCGCCTGGGACGCCTCCGCGTCCCGTGCTTATGAACCAACGGCCTGCAACAATCAACCTTCCCCGCCGTCACGTTCCTTACTCGACCTCGTAGCGCGGCAGGCCCGAGCCCGGCAGCGCCGCGAAGGCGTCCACGCCGCCGCGCAGCGCGCGCACGTTCGCGAAGCCATGGCCGGCGAAATAAGCCGCCGCGTCCAGCACGCGCTCGCCGAGATGATCCATGAGCACGAACATCCCGCCCTCGCGCGGCCACGACATCATCACCTCATTCATGAGGGGCTGGGTGAAATGCACCGCGCCAGGGATCGAGACGGCATCGAACTCCTCGCGGGTGCGCAGATCCAGCATCCGAACGTCCGACTCGCCGAGCCGCGCGCGCAGGTCTTCCGGCGCCAGGAGCACGCGTTCGTCCTCGGCACGCGCCTGCGCGAGAAAAGGCATCACCTCGTCTAGCGGCGCGTGCGGGTTGCGCGCGCAAAGCTGCTCCAGCGTCTCGTCCGGCGAGAACCCGCACGACGAGCAGCCGCCGAGGTGAAAACCGCGGAACAAGGCGCGTTGCGCGCCGGGCCACTCGGCGAGGATCTCGCGCATGGGCCGGGTGGGATCGAGCGTGGCGGTCATCAAGGGAAAAGTTTTGCCGCAGAGGCGCAAAGAACGCAGAGGAAAGAAGGTCAGCGGTGCCGCACGTCCATCACGAGGGCGGAAGGAATGTCCGGGCTTTCGGGGTCCACAGTGAGCCGGCGCGTGAGCGGCGAAATCACAAGGTCCATGTCCTCCAACGGCACCGCGCCGAGCAGAACTTTCCGGCCAAGCACCAGCGCGCCCGTAAAGCAGCTGCGACCGGCAAAGCGCACCTGCACCGGGCCGACGTGGGGCACGCGCTTCTTTTCCCCATGAGCGAAGGTAGCCTCGCGGCGCTCCAGTTCCTCCCACCCAAGCGCGTCGGCCACGTCTTCTGGCAAGCAGAGCGTGACCGCGCCCGTGCCCACAAGCGCGTTGACCGCCAACGGCGGCCGCGTGGCGGGGCGCGAGTTGATCAGCTCGATGTCGGCGTGGACAAGGCCCATATCGAACCGTATCCCGCGCTGGGCGCGCGACGAGAGAATCCTGCGCCATCCGCCGCTTCCCTCCGCGTTCTCCGTGCCTCCGTGGCTAAATCTTTGCCCCCATTGGCGCGGTAAACTCGGAAGGGGCGGCGTCGCCCGTGTTCACCACCGCGGCCGGCTCGAAGATGAGCACCTCGGCTTCGGCCTCCGCGAGAGTGCGGTGGCGCAGGCCGCATGGCACCACGCACATCTCGCCGGCCGCCAGGGTGACCGCCGGCCGGTCCTCGAACTCGATCCGCATCTCGCCGCGCCACACGAGGAACAGCTCGTCCTCGGCCGCATGGGCGTGCCACGGAAATGTGCCTTGGACCTTCACCAGCTTCACCTCCTGGCCATTCAACTCGGCGGCGACCTTCGGCCGCCAGGGCTCGGTGATGCGCGCGAACTTTTCGGGAAGCGATGTCTTCATCGGGTTTCTGTCTGCACCCCCTGCCGGCCGCGCGACTTGAGCTCGTCGGAGGGGAACCATTGGTAGAGCATGAAATACACGAGCACGCCGGTGACCGACACGTAGAGCCAGATGGGCATCGTCCACCGCGCAATCGCGCGGTGGCGGTCCCACCGGCGGCGGGCGGCACGCGCGACGGTCATGAAGACCAACGGCAGCACCGCGATCGCCAGCACGACGTGCGTGAGCAGCATCCCATAATAAAACCACTTCACCGGTCCTGGATGCGTGAAGCGGATCGTCACGACATTGAAGTGATAGATAAGGTAGCAGGTCAGAAACGCCGCGGACGTGACCAGCGCCGCCACCATGCACGCGGCGTGGGCGCGCCATTGCCCGCGGCGGATGAGGATCCAGCCCAGCGTGAGCAGCACCGCCGAGATGGCGTTCAGCGTGGCGTTCAGCGCCGGAAGTTCCTCGATGGTCATGAGCGTTTTGGAGTGGGGGGGGGGGGGGGGGGGGCGGCGGCCCGGGGGGGGG
>CALMOL010000014.1 GCA_937871685.1 uncultured Verrucomicrobiota bacterium | reverse complement strand
CGCGACTCCGATCTGGGCGCTCGCTTCGTCAAGTCGGCAAGCATTCTGCGAGTTGATGGGCCTGAAGGCACCAGGAGAAGCCGTCGCCCTTGAGGAGGTGAGGCTGCAGAGGATTCCCGCAAGTCTTTGTGCAATCTGCGTGAAGTGGCTCGGCTTCTGGGAATCACCTTAAGTGAGCGCCATTCGGGTCAAGCGGCAACTCGTGACAGTCGGCTTCGGCGACTATTACCCCGACGCGCAAGATTTCTCCTTGGGGAAGTTGGCGCAAGCCGCGTCGCGGCCAAGTGTCAAAAGTTGCCGCTGACCCCTTTCCGCCTTTCCGCTCTTGCGTGGACGCTCACTTTCTTGGCCGACGACCGCCGAGCAGGGAGCGCGGGGTGGCTGTAACGGTTCCCGCATGACCACCGGCTACCAGGTATCCTTCGACGACTTCCGCCGCCTCCTCACTGATCCCGATTGGAGCGTCCCCGTCGTGCCGCTGGTTCGTGGGTGGTTCGGCTGCGAGGTGCTGCCCACCGCGGACGGCGTCCGGCTGCGCGACCGCAACGGCGCGACGCTCGACCTTCACGAGGTCCACGCCGCGATCCAGGCGGATCCGAGCCGGCAATACGAGCTCTACCAAACCGCCATGTCCCTGTGGCGTTGAAGCAGCCGGGCCACCCGGGCTGATCACTGCATCGTGTCCGTCTCTTTGTCGGCCGCTTCATTGATGCAAATGCCTGGAATGCCGGTCGCCTTGCCGTTTCATCACCCTCCCGTGCACCGACTTCTCCTCCCTCTTCTGCTGGCGGTCGCCGCCGGCATCAGCATCGCCACCCAGCAGATGCTCAACACGAACCTGCGCAGCGCCTTGGGCTCGCCGGCTTGGGCGGGCTTCGCGAGCTACCTGCTCGGCACCGCTTGCATGGTGGCCTTGGCCGTGGTCCTGCGCGATCCGCTGCCGGCCGTAGGCATGATGGCGCGCGCTCCTTGGTGGGCCTGGGGCGGCGGCCTCTTCGGGGCCATCTTCATCGGGCTGGCCATCCTGCTCGTGCCGCAGTTGGGGGCGGCCACGTTCTTTGCGCTGTTCGTCACCGGCCAGATGCTCGCCGCGCTCGCCTTCGACCATTTCGGCTGGTTCGGCCTGGTGCAACGTGCGCTCGACCTGCCGCGCCTGCTCGGCGTCGCTTTCCTGATCGCGGGCGTCGTCCTGGTGCGACGCTGAGCGAGTCCCCGCGTCACCCGAATCGCGGCCGACGGCCGGTTTCACGCTCTGCGCGCGAGAAACCCGGCCAAGCTTTGGCCCTAGCGAGGAAAAGCCTCCTTTCCCGAAACGGCGGAAACCTTTTGGACAGGTTGCCAACCTCCCATGATCTCTTTCCGGATGCGAGTCTTGCTCATCGTTTGCGCGCTCGGCTGGGC
>CALMOL010000013.1 GCA_937871685.1 uncultured Verrucomicrobiota bacterium | reverse complement strand
GTGCTCGTCCACTACGGCGCCAGCCGCAACCGCGCCGACGCGGTGGCCGCCGAGATCCAAAAGAACGGCGGCGAGGCCGAGGCCGTCGCGGCCGACCTCGCCAGCCGCGAAGGCCCGGCCGCGCTCGCGGCGCAGGTGGACGACGCCTTTGGCGGCCGCTTCGCCGGGCGCCTCGACATCCTGGTGAACAACGCTGGCACCGGCGCCTTCGGCTCGCTAACCGAGGCCACCGACGAGCAGTTCGACCAGCAGTTCAACCTCAACGTCCGAGCCCTCTTCATCCTTTCGCGCGAGGCCGCGAAGCGCATGGTCCCCGCCGGCTGGGGGCGCATCATCAACATCGGCTCGGGCCTCGGTGAGCGCGTGCCCATGCCGGGCATGGCGCTCTACTGCGGCACCAAGTTCGCCGTCAACGGGCTGACGCGCGGCTGGTCGCGCGACCTGGGCGCCACCGGCGTCACGGTCAACGGCGTGCAGCCCGGCCCGGTGGACACGGAGCTGAACCCGGCCGACGGCCCGATGGCGGACGCGCAGAAGAAGCTGACCAGCGTCGGCCGCTACGGCCGGCCGGAGGAGATCGCCGCCGCCGTGGCATTCCTGGCGTGCCCGGAGTCCGCCTTCATCAACGGCGAGAACCTGACCGTGGACGGCGGGTGGAATGCGTGAGGTCTGTTGCAGAGGCGGCTCTGTCCGCGCAGCGGACGTGCCGCCTCAAGCTTCCCCCCCCCAGGTGGCCGCCGCCGGATCGCCGGAAATCCACGGGCGGTACGTCCGCTCCGCGGACAGAGCAGCTTCTACAACAAAGGCTCCCGTCTCTCATGACCCCTGCTCTTCCATCGGCTGACGCCGTTCTGCCCGATCCCTCGGCGTTGGACGCGACCGATCCCTACGCGCGCCGCGCGCAGATTTTTCCGAAGCTGACGTCCGAGCAATGCGCGCGCACGGCGGCCTTCGGAAAGGTTGAGCACCTCGCGAAGGGAAGCGTGCTGTTCGAGCGGGGCGAGCGGTCGGTGGACTTCTTCCTGATCCTCCAGGGATGCATCGAGATCTACGAGCATGCGCGCGATGGTCAGCGCGTGATTACCGTGCATGAGGCGAGTGGCTTTACCGGCGAGCTCGACCTCTTCAACGACCGGCAGATCCTCGTCGGCGGGCGGATGGGCCGGGATGGCGAGGTGGCGCGCCTGGACCGCGCGCAGTTCCGCCGCATGCTCGCGGCCGAGCCGGACATCGGCGAGATCGTCATGCGCGCGTTCATCCTACGGCGTCTGGGCTTGGTCCGGCACGGGCAGGGCGCGGCGACGCTCGTGCATGCGGACCAAGGGCCGGACAAGATTCGTATCGAACGCTTTCTGCGGCGAAACGGGTATCCGGTCGAATTGGTGAAACACGCGGCAGACGACACCCCGCGCGCGAAGCACGGCCTGACGGCGGACCAGCTTCCCGCGGTGCTCCTGCATCCCTCCGGCGAGGCGCTGGCCCGGCCGTCGAACGAGGAACTGGCCGAGCGCCTGGGCTTGGGGGAGCGCGTGGACTTCGAGGGGGCGTATGACGTGGCTATCGTGGGCGCCGGCCCCACCGGGTTGTCCGCGGCGGTGTATGCGGCGTCCGAGGGACTGCGCACGATCGTGCTCGAGGCGGAGGCTCCCGGCGGCCAAGCCGGCACCTCCTCGCGCATCGAGAATTTCCTGGGCTTCCCCACGGGCGTCTCCGGCCCGGACCTCGCGGCGCGCGCGCAGGTTCAGGCGCACAAGTTCGGCGCCACCATCGCCCTGCCGCAGGTCGCCAGCGGCTTGGAGCGCGCGGAGTCGGAGTTGCGGGTGCAGCTCGCGCGCGGCGGCGCGGTGAAGGCGCGCACGGTAATCGTCGCCGCCGGCGCGCGCTACCGGCGCCGGAGATCGAGGGCGCCGAGCGCTTCGACAACGCCGGCGTGTTCTACGCGGCCACGGCGATGGAGTCGGCCTTCTGCAAGGACGAGGAGGTCATCGTCGTCGGGGGCGGAAACTCCGCGGGCCAGGCGGCGGTCTATCTGTCCAAGCACGCACGCCGCGTGCACGTGCTGATCCGGCGGCCGGCGCTGGCCAGCAACATGAGCGACTACTTGGTGGACCGCATCCGCGCATGCCGCGAAATCACGCTCCATCCCGAGACTGCCATCGTCGCGCTGCACGGGAAGCGCGCGCTGGAGGCAGTCACCTGGCGCCATTTCCCCAGCGGCACCGAGGAAACGCCGCCGTTGCGCCACGTCTTCCTCATGCTCGGCGCGACGCCGAACACCGGCTGGCTGGGGAATCGCCTGATTCTGGACGGTAGCGGCTTCGTGCGGACGGGGCCGAGCCTGCTCGGCCGCGCGGAATGGCCGCTCGCGGGGCGCCCGCCCATGATGCTGGAGTCGAGCGTGCCCGGCGTGTTCGCCGCCGGCGACGTGCGCGCCGGGAGCACCAAGCGCGTGGCCGCGGCCGTCGGCGAGGGCGGCATCGCCGTCAGCCATGTGCACGACCTGCTCGGCACCTACGCGTGAGGGAAACCGCAGGCCTCTTTCATAGGAGAGCGAGCCGGCGCGAACGGCCGAATGAGATGAAAACCGGCACGCCCAATGGAAGGGGAGAAGCGGCGGCGGCCTTATAGAGACTACCTCCGAGGTCTTTGCCTAGAAGAAGGAGGCTTCTCGGTTCGCCGGCGCCCCTTTTTCGTTTGCGCGCGAACCTGTCGGGGTGGGCGCGCCCGCTTTGGAGGTGCATTGGGTCACTTCCAAGGCACTCGCGGTCACTCTGGAAGTTAGCGCGCCGGCCTCTGGAGCTTGCGCTTCCACCCCTGGGGGGCACCGTTCCACCCGGGAAGTAGACGCGGGCGCCCGAGAGGTAGGCGCGCCCACCCGACAGGCTTGCGCGGTCACCTGACAAGTGCACGCGGCCCCCCTCCGGGTCTGCGCGCCCACTTCCAGGGTGGACGCGTGGACTTCGGAGGCAGGTGCGCGGACCTCCGGGGTGGGCGCGCCGACCCTCGAAGTGACCCGATGCACCTCGAAGGTGGCCGCTTGCGCCTTGGAAGTGCGCGCGCGGACTTGGGAAAGTGGCCGCGCGTACCCGCGCAGGTGCCTCCGTGGACCGCCGAGGTGGGCGCGCAGACCTGGGAAGTTCCCCCATGCGCCCCCGAAGTGCGTCCGTGGGCTCGGCAGGTGGCCGCGCGCCCCCACGCCAGTGCCCCCGTGAACCGGCAGGCTGGTTGCATGAACTTGGAAGGCGCCCCCGCGCATCCCGCCGGTGTGCTCGCACCCCCGGCAAGCGCGTGCGCACGCCCGCCAAGTGCCCGCCCGCACCCGAAAGTGGACCCAACGGGCCGGGAAGGGAGGCCCATGGGCCAGGAAAACGCCCGGGCGGTCTCCGGGAAGGCAGCGCATCCGCTCCGCCGCGGAGGGCATCCCGCCCGAACGCTCTTCCGTCGGCTTCTCCCGCGGCATCGGACCACCCAAGGGGACAATGATCCCAAAGGAGGATGCCGGCGTGGACAGAAAGGGGGGTGTAAATTCACCCGCAGGAGCAATGGCGGGCCGACGGCATCGCGACCGATGATGCTTCCCGGCAACGCCCGGATCGTCATGGACATCCAAACCGCACGCCAGTGGCAAAGGGGCCGCCTGGCTTGGCTGAGCCGCGTTACCGCTGAAATCCACCGGGGCCTGAGCTTTTTCACTTTCCCATGCCGCGAGCTTTGATCCTTCGCCTTCTCGCGGTTCTCTCCTTGGGCTTCTGCCTCGCCCTTTGGAACTCAGCCGCTTTTGCCCAAGCGCCTCTCGCCCGCCCGAAACCGCCCACGCTGGTTCAACCGCGCGACTTCGCCGACCCCTCCGTAGCCGGCGACGGCTTCGATCCAGCCGCCTTCGCCCGGGCCGGCTTCCGCCACGCCAAGGCGGAGGTGGCCCCGGGCGTGCGCCTGCACTACGTCGTGGGTGGCCCGGAGGGTGGTCCCGTCGTCCTGCTCCTGCACGGTTGGCCGACGACTTGGTATGAATGGCGGCGGGTGATGCCGCTCCTCGCCGCGCGTGGCTACCACGTCCTTGCGCCCGACCTGCGCGGCCTCGGCGAGAGTGACCGGCCGGCCGCCGGCTACGACAAGGCGACGCCGGCCGAGGACGTCTTCACCCTGGGCCGCGGGCTGGGCGTCGAGCGCGCCTTCGTCCTGGGCCACGACTGGGGCTGCTCCACCGCCTTCGCCCTGGCGCACCTGCACCCGGAGTTCGTGCGCCGGGTCATCTTCACCGAGAACGTCGTTCCAGGTCTGGGCATCCCGGGCGAGGCGGACTGGGACACGTTGAACTCGCGCTGGTGGCATCACGCCTTCCATGCCACGCCCGACCTGCCCGAGAGCCTGATCGCCGGCCGCGAGCGCACCTACCTGGGCTACCTCTACGCGCACTGGGCCTTCAACCCCGACTTCCTCGATGAGTTCACCCGCGCCTACGCGGCCCCGGGGGCCTTGCGGGCCGGCTTCGCCTACTATCGCGCCCTGGGCGAGGACGCCCGCCGCAACCAGGAATTCGCCAAGACGAAGCTACCGATGCCCGCGCTCGTCATCACGGCCAAATACCAGGTTAACGAGATTCTGAACAAGCAACTCCAGCCCGTGCTGGCCGATTATCGCGGGCTGATCTTCGACCGCTGCGCGCACTTCCTTTCCATCGAGTGCCCGCAGGAGGAAGCCGCGCAGGCCGACGCCTTTTTCCGCGAGGGAGAAAACCGCTGAAACGACCCGCCGCCATGCTCCGACCAAACGCCCTCGCCCGCTTCGCCGCCGCCGCGCTCATCGGCCCTCTCGCCGCACCCGGCGCAGAGGAAAAGGATCACCGTCACCGCGACGACTTGGCGCCGCTGATGACGGCGGGGTTGCTCGACCGCAAGGAAACCGTCCGCCCCGAGCTGTTCACCCGCTATTGGCGCGACGTCCACGGCCCCCTGGCCGCGCGCATCCGCGGCTTCGAGCAATATTGGCAGCATCACCTCGGCGCGCCCCTGGCCGATTGCTGGCCGCGGTTCGCCGGCGTCGAACTGCGCGTGCCGGACGACGATCGCATCGAGGGCTTCGCCGAGACGACCTTCCGCCAGGCGGCCGACCGCGAGAAGCTCGGGACCGACCCGGCGGCGCAGGCGCTCTTCCACGACGAGCAGAACGTCTTCCGCGCCACCTATCTTTGCCCTACCACCCCGGGCGACTCGCGCACGCTGCTGGACTGGCTGCCTGACGGCGCTCCCCAGGGCCGGCCGCTGGCGGCCGCCAAGGTCATCGTGCTCGTGCGCGCGGCCCGCGGCGCGGCCCGGGCGGCCTTCCGGGCCTTCGTCGGCGAGCG
>CALMOL010000012.1 GCA_937871685.1 uncultured Verrucomicrobiota bacterium | reverse complement strand
GTCCCGAAGGAAGTCCGGCGGGCCGCCGAGCGCGCCCGCGCCCTGACGCCGCTCCGCGTGCGCCCATCCGGCCTCGCCCACCTCCCCGGCGAGGGCGACCGCGAAGAAGCCGTGCTGCTTGCCGAGCCAGCCGGCGGCAAGGACTACGGCTCCTGGTGGCACGACGCCCTCGCGCGTTTCCCCTGGGCCGGCGACGACGCGGCGCAGGCCCAGGCGATGGCGGAAGCCCTCGCGCGCGCCGAGCCAGGATGGCGCGAGCGCGGCGCGGCCGAGCTGGCGCGCTTCGCCGAGAGCAACGAGCGATTCGTGCTGGGGGCTGCGGCGCGGGGCGGGGCCGCGATGCTCGCGGAGATCCCATTCACCCGCGCGGAAAGCGGCGCCGCGCCTTGCCACGTCGAGGGCGTGATGGCCCTTGTGATGCTTCCCCGCCCTGGCGAGCCGACGCTGATTTTCGACTGGAAGACGGATCGACTTGCGGTGGGAGAATCCCCCGCGGCCCTGCTCGCCCGCTTGCGCGCGACCTACGGGCCGCAGTTGGAAGAATACGCCCGCACGTTTGCCCCGGAGCCCGTCCGCCTCGCGTTATTCGCCACCGCCATCGGGCGTGGCATCGAGTGGACACGGGGTGGGGACTGAGGCGGATCGTCGTGTCCCGGATTGGTTTTACCTGATTTCACGGTGATTGAGCGACGGGCAGCCAAGGTGGAACTGGCCGCCCCAGCCGCCAGCGCACAACCCGATTGCGCACGATCAGACCAGAATTGAGCCAGTTCAGAACGAATCTTGCCCTGCGCAGACTGAAAAATGCCCTGCGAAGGCCGGAAGATGCCCTGCGCAGGCTAAAAAATGCTCTGCGAAGGCCAGAAAACGCCCTGCGCAGGCTGATAAACGCCCTGCGCAGAGCAAAAAATGCCCTGCGCAGGCTGAAAAATGCCCTGCACAGGCTGAAAAACGGTCTTCGAAGGCCGTATTTCAGCCTGCGCTGGGTCGAAGCGACCCGCATTTGCTCAACCTTTCTGAAAACGGGTGCAGCAGGCGGGAGCGTCACAACTGCCGGCGCACCCGCTCGACGAGCGGAGTGACGATTTTCTCGAAGAACGGCCGACGCTTCCACTCCTCCAGCGTGACGCGGCGGGCCTGGGCCTTGTCTCGCGCGAAGACGGCCTCCTGGCGCGCGGCGAAGGCGCGGTCGAGCACGTTGAGGTTGGCCTCGTCGTTGAGGGTCATGGAGCGGGAGTCGAAGTTTGACGAGCCGACGGAGACCCACAGGCCGTCGATGATCATCAGCTTGGCGTGGATCATGGTGGGCTGATATTCGTAAATCTCGACGCCGGCTTCCAGCAGCGGGCCCCACACGGCACGCGAGGCGGCGCGGGCCATCTTGGAGTCGATGTATTGCCCCGGCACGATCACCTCGACGCTCACCCCGCGCCGGCGGGCCGCCAGCAGGGAGGCGGTAAATTGGCGGCCAGGAATGAAGTAGGGGCTGACAATTTGGATAGACCGCTGCGCGCTGGCCAGCGAGAGGTGGAACATCCGGTGCATGGCTGGATTGCCGAGGCCGGGGGAAGAGGGGAAGGCTTGGGCGACTTGGCCTCCGGCCTTCGGGAGCCGGGGATAGAACTTGTCGCCGTGAAGGATCTCGCCGCGCGCCTTGATCCAATTATCCATGAAGGAGGACTGGAGCTGGCCGACGGCCGGGCCGTCCACGCGGTAGTGGTTGTCGCGCCAATGGTCCGGGTCCT
Source organism: uncultured Verrucomicrobiota bacterium (assembly GCA_937871685.1). Taxonomy (GTDB): domain Bacteria; phylum Verrucomicrobiota; class Verrucomicrobiia; order Chthoniobacterales; family SZAS-18; genus SZAS-18. The sequence goes on along the minus strand of CALMOL010000012.1, from coordinate 550 downwards.
GGGCGTTCCCCTCCCACTCGTCGGAGATACCGACGCCGCCGATGAAGCCGACGCGGCCGTCCACGATGAGCAGCTTGCGGTGGGTTCGGTTGTTGATGCGGCGGATGTCATACCATTTGAGCGGATTGAAGCGCACGAGGATCACGCCGGCCTCTTCCATCAGCGCGGCGTCGGCGCGGGACAGCCGGGTGGTGCCCTGCCAGTCGAGGATCGCGCGAACTTCGACGCCGGCACGGGCGCGCTCGGCGAGGGCCACGGCGAGGCGGTGGCCGATGTCACCGTTCCAATAGATGTAGGTCTCGAAGTTGATCGTGCGCCGCGCGGAGCGGATCGCGCCGAGCATGGCGGGAAAGATCTCGCGGCCATTCAGCAAGGTCGCGGTGCGGTTGCCTGAAACCATGGGCACGCCGAGCAGGCCCTCCATCGAGCGGCGGAACTGGGGGTCGTGGACGCCGTAGAGCGAGGCGACCGGCTGGCGAAGCTCGTTCTTCGGCTGCGGGGCGCACGCGGCGAGGGCGAGCGCGAGGGCGAGAAGGGCGCGGGGGAGCAT
>CALMOL010000011.1:19679-26218 GCA_937871685.1 uncultured Verrucomicrobiota bacterium | reverse complement strand
CTTGAGCGCGTCGCCTTCCGCGTGGACGTGATGGAGGCGGCCGGCCACGCCGTGCGCGCGCTGGGCGTGGGCGGCGTGACGGTGTGCTTCGACCCCGAGGAAGCCGCCCCCCGCGGCGGCGCCGCGACCCTGGCGAAGGAGCCGCCCGACCTTTGGCCACCCTTCGAGTGCGAGGTGCGCGACGATTCCTCGCCGCCGGCCGCGCCGGGCGCCTCGGTGGTGCGGCCCTTCGCGCTCTTCGCGTGGGAATTGCTGGCCGGCCGGCCGTGGACCGGGCCGCAGGACAATGCGGCCAGCCTGCCGGGCGCGGCCGACGCGGTGCTGCGCCAAACGCTCGACCCCGCCGCGCCCGCTTCCCCGGCGCGCAACGCGCGCGCGTGGCTGCATTCCCTGCGCACCGCCGAGCGCACGGGCTCCAGCTCGGACGGGGCGGACGCCGCGGTCGCTTCCAGCGTGGGGCAGAAGGCCGAGGACTTGCTCGGCGAGATTCGGGACCGCGTCCAAAAGCACCCGTGGCTCCAGCCGAAGGAGGGAGAGAAGGAAGTCGCGCCGAAGAATGTTCGCGGCTGGTTCCAGCGTTATCCGTGGCTGCGCTTCGCGGCGCTGGTCCTTGGATTGGCGCTGCTCATCCGCGTGGTTGACGGCCGGCGCTCGTCAGAAGACACCTCGCGTCGGAGCGGTCGGGGCCTGACGATCAAGATTGAGGGAGACGCGGCCTCCCCGGCGCCGCCGGCTCTTCCCGTGCTGCCAAGGGGACCGTTCACGAGGCCGTCCACGGAACCGCCCGCCCCGCCGCGCGCCCCCGAGGCGAGCGAGGCGCCGACCGTGGCCCCGACAGCCGACTTTACGAACACGATCGGCATGCCCTTCCGCCGGGTTCCCGGCACCGAGGTGGCGTTCTGCGTGTGGGAAACGCGCGTGCGCGACTTCCGGCGGTTCCTCGAGTCGTCCGACTACCCCATGCGCCGCGGCGAGACGATGATTTCCTTGGATCGTGACGGCTGGAAGGCGCGCGAGGATTTTTCGTGGAAGAAACCCGGCTTCACCCAAAGCGACCAGCATCCCGTGGTCGGCGTGAGCTGGGAGGATGCCCAGGCCTTTTGCGACTGGCTGACCAAGCGCGAGCGCAGCGCAAAAAAGATCGCCCCCGACGAGCGCTACCGCCTGCCGCGCGATTGGGAGTGGAGCGTGGCCGTCGGCTTGGACGAGCCGCGCGACGCTGACCCGCAGGCCAAGGACGGCACGTCGGCCGACCGCTGGCCCTGGGGCGCGTGGCCCGAGGGAGAGCCGCCGCCACGAGGCGCGGGCAACTACGCGGGCACCGAGGCGCGCGTGAATCGCGAGCCGGCTGACCTGCCGGTGATCGAGGGCTGGTCGGACGATTTCGCGCGCACCGCTCCGGCCGGGAAGTTCTCGCCGGGCGCGAGCGGCCTCTACGACCTGGGCGGGAACGTTTGGGAATGGTGCGAGGACGCGCTTGGCGCGGGCTCCAACGCCCGCGTGCTGCGCGGCGGCTCCTGGGCCGATTCCGCCCGCGGCCGGCTCCTCTCCTCCCGCCGCGACTCCGAGCGACCGACCTTCCGCTCTACCGCCGTGGGCTTCCGCGTGGTGCTCGGGAAGTAGGACCGAGGTGAATCGTGGATGGTGAATCGTAAATCGTGGGGATACCTTTCCTCAGAAGGCCGGGCGCGACCTTCCGCGGCGCAACTACTCACGATTCACCTCCCCCTACTTGCTTCCTGGCTTCACCGCGGAAATCGCGGCGAGATCGGGCGGCAGGGCATCGGGCGCGAAGGTCTCCACGTTCATCTGGAGGAGTGAGACGAACGGGCAGCCGTAGTCCGGCCGATTGCCCCCAGAGCGATCCACGAGGCAGCCGATGGCTGCCACCACGCCGCCGTGCGCGCGCACGATGTCCACCGTTTCCTGCACCCGGCCGCCGCGCGTGACGACGTCCTCGACCACGAGGAATCGCTCGCCCCGCTCGATTTGGAAACGCCGCAACGCGAGCCGGCCCTCTTCCTTCTCCGCGAAGATGTGCCGCCGGTCGAGCGCGCGGCCGACTTCGTGTCCCACCACGATCCCGCCGAGCGCCGGGGAGATCACCGCGTCGCACGGAATCCCGCGCAGCTTTTCCGCCAGCGCCGCGCACACCTCCGCCGCCACGCGCGGATGCTGGAGCAGGAGCGCGCACTGGAAGAACTCGCGCGAGCGCAGTCCGGAGCGCAGCACGAAATGCCCACGCAGCAGCGCGCCGGTGGATTGGAAGCGTTCGAGGGCTTGATCAGGCGACATCCGCCATCCTCCGCGCGGCGCGCCCCCGGTCAAAGCCCCCGCGGCTCCTGCCGGCGAAGGCCGGCTGTGGAGTGCGGGAGCTTGCTCCCGCTGGCCTGCCGGCCGCGTCACGGACCGCACTGACGACAAGGAATGGGGCAGCGGATCGAGGCTCGATGGCCCGCCTCCCAGCGGACCGGCACGACAGCGGGAGCAGAGCTCCCGCACTCCACAGCGCGCTCCCGCGCGCCGGAACCGGGACCACAAACCACGCGGGCGCTGGCCCAATGGATGCGGCCAAGCGGGGCTCTCTTCACCCCCCTGCCGCCGCGTGCTGGAGCATCGGCGAGGCGGGCGGGATGAACTTCTCCGCCTCCAGCGAGGGCACATGCTCGCCCTGCTGCCGGCGCACGAACTCCTCGGCCAGGGCTCGGTAGGCGCGCGAGCCCACGCCGCCCGGCTCGTATTCGTGGATCGTCTGCCCGAAGCTCGGTGCCTCGCCCAGGCGGATCGAGCGCGGAATGGGCGCTTGGTAGATCACCGCCTCGAAGTGCCGCCGCACCTCGCCGACCACTTGCTGCGAAAGGTTCGTGCGGGAGTCGAACATCGTCATCACGATGCCGCCGATGCGCAGACCAGGGTTTGCCCCGCTCTCGCGGATGCGCTCGACGAGGCCCACGATCTTCGAGAGTCCCTCCAGCGCGAAATACTCGCATTGGATCGGCACGAGCAATTCGTCGGCCGCGGCCAGCGCGTTGGTCATGAGGATCCCCAGCGAAGGCGGGCAATCCATGAGGATGAAGTCGAAGGGCGCGTCGTCCAGGATGCCCGACGACTGCATCACCTCGCGCAAGCGCGTGAGATGCCCGTCGGAACGCGCCACCTCGACCTCGGCCCCGGCCAGCTCGATGTCGCCGGGGATGAGGAACAGGTTCTCGATGCGCGTGGGCAGGATGCGCTGGGCCAGTTCATCCTCTCCGATCAGGGCGCGGTAGATCGAGAGGCCGGGCATGGGCTCCATGCCCAGGTTCGAGGTCGCGTTGGCCTGCGGGTCCAGGTCGATGAGAAGCACGCGCCAGTTCGCCGCGGCCAAGGCCGCCGCAAGGTTGACCGCCGTGGTGGTCTTGCCCACGCCGCCCTTCTGGTTGGCGATGGCGATCAGCTTCATCTTCATGCGGCAGGCAAAATCAGGAACGGAAACGCGGGGAACCAACCCCAGTTCCCCCACGTTCGCGCGGATTTCTTCGGAGGGAAGTTAAAAACGATGCGTCCTTTCTACGCGTTCTTCCCAGCCATTACCGCGGCGTCAGCGCAGGCCAGTGTCCTCGTAAACCTCCGTCAGCGGCAACTTGCAGCCGATGGCGGGAAGTTCCACCACGGCGCCTGCACCTTGGCGTGATTCCATCTCCCATTCGCTGTCCCCGGCGGCGCGGGACCAAGCGACCGCGTCAACGACCGCCGAATCAAAGATCACGTAATGGCGGAGGGTCGGAATGGCGAAATACACGTCCCGCTTCTCGACGAGGTCGATGCGGCGCGTCGAGGGGGAGAGCACCTCGACCAAGACCACCGGCGCGTCCTGCCACACGCTGCCCGGGCGTGGATGGCAGACCACCATGGCGTCTGGATAATAGAAGCGTCGAACTCGGTCGCGAAATGCCCGCAGCTTCATGTCGCTCCCAAGCGGACGGCATGGCTTTCCGCGCAATTGCTCACGGAGCAGGGCAAACACGGAACCTCCTATCGCTGCGTGCTCCACGCTGCCACCCGACATCGCGTGGACCATCCCGTTGAGATATTCGTGACGCTCTACGGCCGATTCCTCGGCGGCCAGGTATTCCTCAGGCGTAACCAGAACTTCGCGAAAGGCGACGGCGCTCATGCCGCAGCCTACCGGGCGCGCGATGACGGCGCAATTCTTCGCCGCCGCCGCGGCTCCGGGTATCGTGCCGGCCCTTTTTCCCTCCGATGCCCGCCGTTCCGCTCACCGAGAAGCTCCTCATGGACGCGGCCGGCTGGCAGGTGGTCAAGCACGCGCGCACGCTCGTCGAGATGCTGCGCGTGGTTTCCGCGAAATATGAGCCGCCGCTGTTGCGCGGCGCGGTGCGCGAGGGCACGACCGAGTTTCGCTGCGGACTCAAGATTGATGGCCCGACGCGCGTCGAGAACCTCTGCACCTGCCGCGTGTCGCGCGGCGAGGGGCGCATCTGCGCGCATTCGGTCGCCGTGGCCCTCGGCTGGCTCCGCGCCCGCGAGCGAGAGGCGATGGAATCCGCTCCCGTGCTCGCCCAGCCGGCTGCCGGACCGGGCGCGGCCGCCGCGCCGCCCATGCCCGTGTTTCCCGACGCGGGTGCCGCCGCGCGCCTCCACCTCGTGCTGCCGCCGAATCTTTCCGCCGCGTGGCAGCGCGGGGAGATCACCGTCGGGCTGGAATTGGCGCTCGGAACGCAACGCGCGCTGCTGGGCGCGTTCACGAAGGGGCGCCGGATCGGCCTGCGGGGCGAGGACTTCGCCCCCGTGGAGCTCCTCGCGCGCCGCATCGGTGCTTTTCCCGACGGGATGCTCGTGCTCGGGCGGGACGATTTCCTCGCCCTCGTCGGCGCGCTGCCGAGCCACCCGCGCGTGACGCTGGGCCGCTCGCAAGCGGTGCGCATCGGTCGGGAAGGGGCGCGCCTGGGCCTCGTCGCCTCGGTGCACCCTGACGGCGGTTGCTCCCTCGCGCTGGAATTGCCGCCGGGCGAGGAATTGCTCGCGGCCGGGGGCGCCGCCTGGCTTTGGGACGCCGCCGGCCCGCGCCTCACGCCGGCCGCGCCGGGCTTGCCGCCCGCCTACGCGGCGCTCTTCACCACTTCGCCGCTCCGCCTTCCGCCCGCGCAGGCGGCGGGGTTTCTCGCGCAGGAGCTGCCGACGCTGCGGGAATTCCTCGACGTGCGCACCCCGGCCGGCACGGGAGCCGGCGCGCTGCTCGACGTCGAGCCCGAGGCACCCGCGTTCTCGCTGGAGGTCGAGGGCTCGCTCAACCACCTCGACGCCACGCTCCAGGCCTCCTACGGGCCGCGCATCATCACCGTGGGGGTGACCCCCGAGCGCGAGCAGTGGACCCGACCCGACCCGGCGCGCCCCGGCCGCTTCCTTGCGCGCAACCTTCCCGCCGAGCGCGCCGCCCTGGCGCGCCTGCACGGCTTCGGCTTTCGCGGCCCGGACACGCGCGGTGCCCACGCGCTCAAGGGCCAGGACGCGATCCTGCGCTTCTTCGCCGCCGGGATTCCCGCGCTGGAGAAGACCCCCGGCTGGACCGTGCGCGTGGGAGCGCGCTTCCAGCGCGTGACCGACGCGCAGGTGGAAACCCTCCGCCCGGAAGTGGAGATCCGCGGCTCGGGCGAGAATTGGTTCGACCTCTCCTATTCCCTCGTCGCCACCGGCTCCGGCGAGCGGTTCGATTCCCACGCCGTCGCACGCCTGCTCCAGGGCGGTGGCTCCGCCGCGCGGCTGCGCAACGGCAAGCTCGCCGTGTTCTCGGCCGATCTGCTCGACGACTTCCGCCAAGTGCTCCTCGACGCCGATCCGGGGCAGCCGCGGCCGGGCGTCTTTCGCGTGGCCCGCGCGCAGGCCGGCTACCTGGACTCCGCGCTGACCGCGCTCACCGGCGGTGCGCCGCCCGCTTGGGAGGAATACCGCCGCGGCGTGCGCGAGCTTTCCCCTCCGCCGCCGGTCGCGTTGCCGGCCGCGCTCGACGCGGTCCTGCGTCCCTACCAAAAAGACGGCATCGCCTGGCTCGCGTGGCTCTCGCACAACGGCCTCGGCGGCATTCTCGCCGACGAGATGGGCCTCGGCAAAACGGTGCAGGCCCTCGCGTGGATGGCGCACCGCCGCTCGGCCGGCGCCGCCGCGCCGCACTTGGTCGTGGCTCCCACCACGCTCCTTGAGAACTGGCGGCGCGAGGCCGCGCGCTTCACTCCCGATTTCCGCGTGGTGGTGCTGCACGGGCCGCAGCGCGCGCAGAAGTTCGACGAGGCGCGCGGGGCCGACCTCGTGCTCACCTCCTACGCCCTGCTGCGGCGCGACGGCGAGGCCTTCCACGATGGCCTGGAATACGCCGGCGCGATCCTCGACGAGGCGCACTACATCAAGAACCCCGACTCGCAGACCGCCCGCGCCGCCTTCCGCTTGAGCGCGCGCGATCGCTTCGTGCTCACCGGCACGCCCATGGAGAACTCGGTGCGCGACGTGTGGAGCGTCCTCCAGTTCGCGCTGCCCGGCTACCT
>CALMOL010000011.1:0-19669 GCA_937871685.1 uncultured Verrucomicrobiota bacterium | reverse complement strand
GCTACGAGCTGCCCCTCGCGCGCGGCGACGCCGATCCCGCCGCGCACGCGCGCCTCGCCCGCCGGCTGCGCCCCGTGCTCCTGCGCCGCCGCAAGCGCGACGTCCTCAAGGAGCTGCCGGAAAAAATCGAGCAGGTGGCGTGGTGCGAGATGACCCCGGCCCAGGCCGCCGCCTACCGCGACATCCTGGAGGCGAGCCGCCGGAAGATCGACGACCTCAAGGACGAGAAGAAGGGCCAGATGCTGGTGCTCACCACGCTGCTCCGCCTGCGCCAAGCGTGCTGCGACCTGCGCCTGCTCGGGCTTGGGGGCATGGGCTCCTATCCGTCTCATGAGTCATATAGGTCCCATGGGACGGATAGGACCGACAGGCTCACCCCCGAATCCCCCGACTCTCTTGACGACGAGTCCCCGCCTCCGCCGGACGCCGCCCTCTCGGGCAAGCTCGCCGCGCTCGATGAGTTGCTTGAGCAAGTCCGCGAGGGCGGCCACCGCGTCCTCATCTTCTCGCAGTTCACCTCGATGCTTCGCCTGCTCGTCGAGCACCTCGATTCGCGCGGCGTGCGCCACGCCTACCTCGATGGCTCCACGAAGGATCGCCAGGCGCAGGTGGATCGCTTCCAGTCCGACCCCTCGCTCACCGCCTTCCTCATCTCGCTCAAAGCCGGCGGCGTGGGCTTGAACCTTACCGCCGCCGACACCGTGGTGCACTTCGATCCGTGGTGGAACCCCGCCGCCGAGGCGCAGGCGGCCGACCGCGCCCACCGCATCGGCCAAACGCGCGTCGTGACGGTGTATCAGCTCATCACCCGCGGCACCGTGGAAGAAAAGATCCTCGCTCTCCAGCGCCGCAAGCGCGACGCCGTGGCCGCCGTGGTCGGCGGCGAAGAGACCGCCGAGCTGACCGCCGGCCTCACCCTCGCCGAGATGCGCGAGCTGCTGGCCTAGCGCCGCTCATTTCACCGGTCCTCGCTCCGCGACCACCTGGGCCAGTCACTCTCGCGCAGCCGGGTGCCGCGCCCCTGCCTCCGCGCCGGCCGCACGCCGGCCGGCGTCCCCGCCCCGATGGCTGGGCCAGGGAATTTCCTTGCCTCCTTTGGGGCCGGCGTGTCGTATCCCTAGTCGTTCATGCTTCCTGCCGGCCGCCCAGTTGACACCGCGCCGCCCACGCGCCGGCGCGCGCTGCTCGTCTTCGCGGACCCGCTCTCGCAGGATCTCTCCCGCCGCGCGTGGGATGTGAGCCCGGAATCGCTTCGGCTCGCCCGCGCCTTGCTCGCCGGGCCGCTGCCGGGCGCGGATCAGCCGCGGGACCATGCGGTGCATCTTTTCACGCGCGGCGCGCTCCTGGCCGCCGAGACGGCTGGCGCGGACGCCTGCCACCTCCAGCGCGGCACCACGTTCGGCGAGCGCCTCGCCAACGCCGTGGCGGACCTCGCCGCGCTCGGCTTCGCGGATGTGGTCGTGGTGGGCCGCGATTGCCCCGCGCTCACCCCAGCCGATGTGGACGACGCCTTTGCCGCGCTCGCCGCGGGTGCGCCGCTCGTGCTCGGACCCGACCACGCCGGCGGCTGCTGGCTCATCGGCCTGCCGACGGCGGAAGCCCCGCGTTTGCTCGCAGGCGTGACGTGGCAGCGCGGCCGGGACTTCGCCGCCTTGCTTGCCCACGGTCTCGCCGCGGGGCCGGTGCGCGTTCTCGCGCGCAAGCACGACCTCGATTCCTTGCGTGACCTTGTCTCGTTCGCCCACTCCGGCGAGGCGCCGCGCGCGGTCGCGGCCTGGGCCGGTGCGCTGCTCCGCGCGCTGGAAAGCGCCGAGCCGGCGAGCTGGCGCCAGGTCTTGCATTGGTTCGACGCCGCGCTCCACGCGCTCCGCGCCCGCTGGCAATTGCCTCCCCCTTGATCCGCCCTGGGTGACGCCGGTCGCGTCATTCTTGCCGGCCGCCGGAGCGCTCCGGCTGGTCCCCGCGTTTGCGTCGCCGCGCGCCGCCGTCCCCACGTTTTTGTTTATGAACCGCTTCGATTCCGTCCTCCAGCAGCATCGCGTCCCGCTTCAACGCGCCCGCCCGGCCATCCTCCAGGTAAACGTCGGCAAGCTGTGCAACCTCACCTGCACGCACTGCCATGTGAACGCCGGTCCCAAGCGCAAGGAGATCATGACGGCCGAGACGGTGAACCGCATCCTCGCGTGGCTGCGCGACCGCGGCGCGCCGGCCGGCATCCAGACGCTCGATCTCACCGGCGGCGCGCCGGAAATGATCCCGGACTTCCGCCGCTTCATCGCCGAGGCGCGCGCGATCCTGCCCGAGGGCCGCATCATCGACCGCTGCAACCTCACGATCCTGCTGGAGCCGGGCTACGAGGGCACGGCCGAGTTCCTGCGCGAGCAGCGCGTGGAGATCGTGGCGTCCATGCCCTGCTACTCGCCCAAGAACGTGAACGAGCAGCGCGGCAACGGCGTGTTCGACGCGAGCATCGCCGCGCTCCAGATGCTCAACCGCCTCGGCTACGGCCGGCAGACCGACCTGCCGCTTCACCTCGTTTACAATCCGGTCGGGGCCTTCCTGCCGGGCGACCAAGCGGAACTGGAGGCTGACTACAAGAAGGAACTCAAGGCGCACTTCGGCATCGACTTCCACTCGCTCTTCACAATCACGAACATGCCGGTCTCGCGCTACGCCTCGTGGCTGCGGCACAACGGCCAATACGAGTCCTACCTCGAACTCCTCGTCGAGTCGTTCAACCCCGCCTCGGTCGAGGGCCTGATGTGCCGCAACACCATCAACGTCGGCTGGCGCGGCGAGGTGTTCGACTGCGACTTCAACCAGCAGCTCAAGCTGCAACTGCGCGGCGGCCCCGCGAATGCGCCGCTCCTCTTGTGGGACGTCGATCCCGAGGGATTCGACGCGCTGCCTATCCTCACCGGCCCGCACTGCTTCGGCTGCACCGCCGGCGCCGGCTCGTCCTGCGGCGGCGCGCTCGTCGAGGAGCCGGCCGGACTCCCCGCCTGAATTTCCCTCCAACCCAGCCCCACCTCATGACCAAGAACATCCCCGCCCTCCTCGCCGCCGCGGCCGCCTTCGCGCTGCCGGCACTCGCGCAGGAGAAGACCGTCATTCAATACGACTGCATCCCCAACTACGCGAACTGGGGCGGCGTCACCGCGCTCTATCTCAAGGAGACCGGCGTCCGCGTGCCGCCTGATCCCAAGGGCTCCTCCGCCACGATGGCGGCGCTGGAAAAGGAGCAGGCCAATCCGCAGGCGGACGTGGCCTACTATTCCGGCGCGATCGGCTTCCAGGCCACGACCAAGGGATTGCACCAGCCCTACAAGCCGAAGGGCTTCGACCAGATCCCCGCCGACCTCAAGGATCCCGAGGGCAAGTGGTGGACCGTTCATACCGGCCACATCGCCATCCTGGTGAACGTGCCCGCGCTCAAGGGCAAGCCCGTGCCCAAGTCCTTCGCCGACCTGCTCAAGCCCGACTACAAGGGCCTCGTGGTGTATAGCGACCCGACGGTCCAGGGCACCGCCTTCACCTTCGTGTATGGCATCAACGCCATCATGGGCGGCGGCCCGGACATGGCCAAGGGCTTCGACTACCTCAAGAGGCTCGACGCGAACATCCTCGCCTACCCGCGCGAGGATTCCTACAACGACCTCGTCCGCGGCGAGGTGCCCATCTGGATCAACGCCGACGGCAATGGCCTCAAGGCCAAGCATGTGGACAAGGCGCCCATCGAGACCGTGGTGGCCGAGGAAGGCACCATCGTGATGCCGCTCGTCATGGCGATGGTGAAGGGCGCCCCGCGCGGCGACGAGGCCAAGAAATACCTCGACTGGCTGCTCGGCCCCTCCGCGCAAAAGACGATGGCCGAGTCGTTCTTCCGCCCGGTGATGCCCGTGGACCTCGGCCCGGACCTGGCGTCGAAGTTCCCGCCCGCCAGCGCCTATTCCAAGGCCCGCACGCTGCCGCTCGACCAGATGGCGGCCAACGCCGACGCGGTGAAGGCGCGCTGGGTCAAGGAAATCAAGGGCTCGCGCTGATCCCGGATGACCATCGCTGCACGGCGCGTCTGGATGCGGGAGGGGCTGATGCTCTTCCCGCTCCTTTTCGTGGTCGTGGTCCTGCTGCTGGTGCCGCTCGGCACGCTGGGGTGGTCGTCGCTCCGCGAGCCGGGCGCCGCGGGCGGCTGGACGTGGGAGAATTACGCGCGCTTTTTTGCCTCTGCGTCGGCCCGGCGGGCGCTGGGAAATTCCCTCGGGATCTCCCTCGGCGTGGCGGTGGTCTCCACGCTGCTTTGCCTGGCGCCGGCCTGGCTGCTCGCGGGTCGGGATTTCCGCGGGAAGCGCTGGGTGCGCGCGATCCTCACGCTGCCGATGGCGTTCTCGGGCATCATCATCGGCTTCCTCACGGTGATCATGCTCGGCCGCATCGGCGTGGTGCCCCGCGCGTTCGAGGCGCTCACCGGCCTCGACTGGCTCCAAGGCGCGGCCTACGGCTTTGGCGGCATCCTGGTGGCCTACCTCTACTTCGAGATTCCGCGCGCCACGCTCACGCTGGAGGCGGCGCTCCGGAAATTCGACCCGCGCTGGACCATGGCCGCGGCGACCCTCGGCGCCTCGCCCTGGCAGCGCGCGCGCCTCGTGACGCTGCCGCTCGTGCTGCCGGCGCTGCTTTCGACGTTCGCGGTGACCTTCGGCGCCTCGCTCGGCTCCTTCGGCGTGGTGCTGGTCATTTCCCGGAGGGTTTCCCTCACCCCGCTGCAAATCTTCGATGAGGTCTTCGCGTTCTCCAACTTCGAGGCCGCCGCGGCGATGTCGGTGGTGCTCGTCGTCCTTGGGTTCGCGATGAATTTTTTCCTCCGCGGTCTCGCCTCCCGATTGCTCGCCCACCGTGCGTGACCGCCCCCTGCTTCTATCGGTCGCGCTGGGCTCGGTCTCGGCCTTGCTGCTTGTCGTGGTCCTCGCGCCGGTGCTCGTGGTGATCGCTGGCTCGTTCCTCAACACCGCCTTCCTCGGCATCTCCTCCGAGCGCTGGGTGGCCGGCGGCGAGAGCGAGCTCGTCACGTTCAAGTGGTTCGGCTACGTCCTCAACCTTTACCGGCCCCAGCTCACCTTCGGTGTGCAGCTCGCGCTGTGGAACGTGGCGCTCTGCCTGCTCATCGGCGTGCCCGGCGGATGCGCGCTGGTGCGGCGCGCCTTCCCCGGCTGCGGCATCCTTGAGGATCTGTTGCTGCTGCCGCTCTCGATCCCCGGAATCACCGTTTCCATCGGCCTGCTCCAGGCCTACAGCATGATCCGCGGCAAATGGGGGCTGCTGCTCGCCGGCCAGTTGCTCTACACGCTGCCGTTCATGGTGCGCTCGGTCACCTCGACGCTGCGCGCCCACGATCACGCCGCGCTGGAGCGCGCCGCGCATTCGCTGGGGGCCGGGTTCTGGCGGACGTGGTGGCTCGTCACGCTGCCGAATCTGCGCCACGCGCTCGTGGTCGGATCGCTGCTCGTGTTCGCGGTGTCGTTCGGCGAGTTCAACGTGTCGTTCCTGCTGAACACGCCGCTCTACCAGGGCTTCCCCACGGCGCTCTACGCCACCTACACGACCAACTCGTTCCAGGTCTCCTCCGCCGCCACCACGCTGTTCCTCCTCGTCATCGTCCCGGTGCTGCTCGTCATCCAGGCGCTCGGCGGCCGCGAGTCCACCAAGATCGAGCAGGGAGCCTAGGGGAGAAAAGGACCGAAAGATTCAAGCCTCAAGCTTCAAGGAAGGAACAAGTTCCAAGCACCCAAGACTGATGCCCGGTTCGGCGCCCTTTCCGCCCTTCTCCCTTTCCGTCTTCCTTGAAGCTTGAAGCTTCGATCTTTCCGCCCTTTTTTCCCCGTGACCGGCTCCCTCTCCATCGAGAACCTCTCGAAGCACTACGGCGCCACCGCCGCGCTTCAGCGGGTCTCGCACGCCTTCGCGCCCGGCCGCGTCACGGCGATCCTCGGGCCGTCCGGCTCCGGCAAGAGCACCGCGCTTGGGATCATCGCCGGCCTGCTCGCGCCCGACGTCGGCCGCGTATTTCTCGACGGCGCCGACCTCACCCGCGTCCCACCGGAAAAGCGCGGCTTCGGCGTCGTGTTTCAGAACTACGCGCTCTTCCCGCACCTCACGGTCGTGGAGAACGTCGAGTTCGGCCTGCGCGTGCGTGGCGTGGGCAAGGCCGAGCGACGGCGGCGGGCCGGCGAGATGCTCGACTTGGCGCGCATCCCGCACCTCGCCGAGCGGCGCGTCCACCAAGTTTCCGGCGGCGAGCAGCAGCGCGTGGCGGTGGCGCGCGCCCTGGCGATCCGGCCGCGCGTGCTGCTCATGGACGAGCCGCTCTCGGCTTTGGACGCCCGCCTGCGCGATGACTTGCGCGCCGAGCTGGCGCGACTGCTGCGCGAGCTGGCGCTCACCACCGTCTATGTCACGCACGACCAAGCCGAGGCCATGAGCCTGGGCCACGCGTTGATCGTGATGAACCGCGGCCGCATCGAGCAGGCCGGCACCGCGGAGGAAATCTATCGCGCGCCCGCGTCGCCGTTCGTGGCCGGCTTCATCGGCGCGGCAAACGTTTTTCCCGACGCGGAGAAACTGTCGGACGGCGCGGTGCGCCTGCCCTTCGCCACGTTCCCCGCCAACGGCACGTCACCGCCTGGCCCGTGCTGGGCCATGCTGCGGCCGGAAGCCTTCGAAGTCGCCCGCGAGGACGAACCAGCTGACTTCGCCGCGCGGGTGGAATCCGCGTTCTTCCTCGGAGCGCACATGCGCGTCCAGCTTCGCGCGGGCGACCGGCCGCTGACCGCCGAGTTCCCCGCTGGCGCCGTGCTTCCCTCCTCCGGCTCCCTCCGGCTCCGCGTGCGCCCTGGCGCCCTCTACATCCGCGCAAATCCTGAACCTTGAACTTCGGTCACCCATGCTCCGCGCTTCCCTGCTCCCGAACATCGCCCGCCACGCCGCGCCCGCCGCTCGCCGCATTGCCGTGATGGGCGGCATCTACGGCAACGTCCCCGCCCTGGAAGCCTGTCTCGCCGACGCGGCCGCGCAGGGCGCCGACCTCTACGTCTGCAACGGCGACATGACCGGCTGCTGCGGCCACTCGGACCGCACGCTCGAAATCCTGCGCTCCCGCTTCACCGTGTTCGTCGCCGGCAACCACGAGCAGCAGTCGCACGCCGGGGCCGATAGCTGCGCGTGCAACTACGGCGACCCCGAGGACACCGCCTGCGGCTCCATCGGCCACCGCTACTCCCTCCAGTCCCTCTCCGAGGAAAACCGCGCCTGGCTCGGCACGCTGCCGGAGCTGGCCACCATCGAGACCGCCGCCGGCCGCCTCCTCATCTGCCACGGCTCGCCCGGCCAGACGAACGAGTTCCTCTACGACACCGAGCTCGACGAGAAGCCGCTCGCCGAGTGGCTCGATCTCGCCGGGGCGCGCGCGTTCGTCTGCACCCACTCCGGCTTCCCGTGGGTGCGCGAGGTCTCCGGCGGCCGCTTCGCGATCAACGCCGGCGTCGTCGGCAAGCCCGATCACGACGCCGACCTCGCCGTCCACTACGCGTTGCTCGACGTGGCGCCCGCCGGCTTCTGCGTGGACATTCGCCGCGTGGAATACGACGCCGCCGCGTGGGTCGCGCGGATCGCCGCCGAGGGCGTGGAGCCGATGTTCACCGAGCCGCTGCAAACCGGCGTGTGGACCGTCGGCGTCGCCTCGCTGCCGGCGGAGCTTCGCGCCCGCCAGGAAACTCTCATTAGGTCCCGTCTCACCCCTGCCCTGTCCCTCGCATGAATACCGAATCCGCGGTCAAAGAACGTTACGCCGCCGGTGCCCAGGCTCGCGAAGCCGAGCTTTGCTGCCCCGTCTCCTACGACCCGCAATACCTCAAGGTCATCCCCGCGGAGGTCATCGAGCGCGACTACGGCTGCGGCGATCCCTCCAAGCACGTCCGCCCCGGCGAGACCGTGCTCGACCTCGGCTCCGGCACCGGCAAGATCTGCTTCATCGCCGCGCAGGTCGTCGGCGCGCAGGGCCGCGTGATCGGCGTGGACATGACCGACGACATGCTCGACGTCGCGCGCCGCAATGCCCCCGTCGTCGCCGAGCGCGTCGGCTACGCCAACGTCGAGTTCCGTCGTGGCCGCATCCAGGACCTTGCGCTCGACCTCGACCGCCTCGACGCCGCGCTCCAGGCCCATCCCATCACCGGCGCCGACGCCTGGCACCGCGCCGGCGAGCTGGCCGCCGAGCTGCGCCTCAAGCACCCGCTCGTCGCCGACGAGTCCGTGGACGTGGTCGTCTCCAACTGCGTGCTCAACCTCGTCGAAGGCGCGCAGAAGAAGCAGCTCTTCGCCGAGATCTTCCGCGTGCTCAAGAAAGGCGGCCGCGCCGTCATCTCCGACATCGTGAGCGACGAGGACGTGCCCGAGCACCTCCAGAACGACCCCGAGTTGTGGAGCGGCTGCATCTCCGGCGCCTTCACCGAAGAGGGCTTCCTCCAAGCGTTCGAGGAAGCCGGCTTCCACGGCGTGCGCGTCCTGGCGCGCGACCCCGCGCCTTGGCGCACCGTCGAGGGCTACGAGTTCCGCTCGCTCACCGTCGAGGCCTTCCGCGGCAAGCAAGGTCCCTGCATGGAGCGCAACCAGGCCGTCGTTTACAAGGGGCCTTTCAAGGAGGCGCTCGACGACGACGGCCACCGCTACCCGCGCGGCGTGCGCATCGCCGTGTGCGACAAGACCTTCCGCCTGCTCCAGCGCGAGCCCTACGCGGGAATGTTCGATCCCGTCGAGCCGCTGAACGACATCTCGCTCGAACAAGCCAAGCCCTTCGACTGCACGCGCACCTCCCGCCGTCACCCGCGCGAGTCCAAGGGCATGGAATACCGCGCCACCACCGACGCATCCCCCTGCTGCTGATCCGCCGCGTCCGCTTCCTCATCCAACGCCATGAACCCCGAGCAGCCTTCCGCCCTCAATCGCCGCGATGCCCTCAAGGGCGCCGCGCTCTCCCTCCTCGGGCTGCACCCATTCCTCGCGCCGCCCGCCGCGGAGGCCGGGATGGACGGCGTGTATCCCGCCGTTTCCCCGCCCGTGGGCGGCTTCGACTTCACCCGCCAGTCCGGCGCGCTCGCCCCGGACAAGGTCGTGGACAGCGCTTGCCAGTTCTGCAATTCCAACTGCCGCCTCAAGGTCCATCTCAAGGACGGCCGCATCATCGACGTGCTCGGCGAGACCGCCGACCCGGTGCAGGCCGGCGGCCTCTGCGTGAAGGCCGGGATGATGACGCAGCTCGTGTATAACCGCTTCCGCCTGCGCACGCCGATGCGGCGCGTGGGCGGCGAGAAGGGCTCGCCGGATTCCAAGTTCGAGCCGTGCTCGTGGGATGACGCGCTCGGCTTGATCGCCGACAAGTTCCTCGCCCTGCGCGACGCCGGCGAGGCGCGCGCCATCGCCAACAAGACCTCCGGCCGCCTCCAGCGCGGCACCGGCTCCGTCATCGGCCGGTTCTTCACCCTGCTCGGCTCGCCGAACGACACGGACGTCGGCCCGGTCTGCAACGACGCCGGCGGCAACGCCCTCGCGTGGACCTTCGGCCTCGGCAACTTCACCAACGGCTACGGCGTGGACGCGGCCACCGGCAAGGAGGACCTCGGCAGCGCGAAGTTCCTTCTCTTCCTCGGCACGAACCAGGCCGAGACGCATCCTGTGACCTTCGCGCATCTCCTGCGCGAGCGTGCGAAGACGAAGGCAAAGCTCGTCGTGGTGGACCCGCGCCTCACTCCCACCGGCGCGCAGGCCGACGAGTGGCTTGCGCCCAAGCCCCACACGGACCTCGCGCTCGTCCTCGCCTTGCTCCAGCACGTCATCGCGCGCGGCCTTTACGACAAGGCCTTCGTGGCGAAGTGGGTGCTCGGTTTCGAGGAATTAAGGGCGCACCTCGCCAAGAACCGCTACACGCCCGAGTGGGCGGCCGGCGTCACCGGGATTCCCGCGGAAAAGATCCGCGCGCTCGCCGAGGGCTACGCCGCCGCGAAGCCCGCGGCCATCTTCTGCAACGCGGGCATCTCGCATCAGGTCGGCGCCTTCGACACCTACCGCGTCCTCGCCTTCCTCGCCGCCGTCACCGGCAACGTCGGCACGCCCGGCGGCGGCTGCAATTTCATGCACAACACCTGGCCCGGCGGCCTGGACCTGCCGCCGATCCAGGGCGCGACGCCGGCGAAGCAGGGGCCCGCGCTGCCGGTCGGCCCCGATTGGTTCGCCGAAAGCGTGCTCGCGGCGCGGCCCTACCGGCTGCGCGCGCTCGTCGTCGAGGGCAACCCGCTTCTCGGCTCCGCCAACACCGCCAAGGTGCAGGCCGCCTACCGGCAGCTCGAGTTCCTCGCCTACACCGGCCTCTTCATGGAGGAGACCGCCTACTACGCCGACGTGATCCTGCCGGTGTGCAGCGGCTTCGAGATGGAGGGCGTCTATATGCGGCGCGACGACCGCGCCATCCGCTGGCAGCACGCCGCCGTGCCGCGCGTCGGCGAATCGCGCACCGACATCGAGATCTGGATCGACCTCGCCGCCGCGATGGCCAAGCGCGACACCAAGGCCGCGCCCGGCTACTGGACCGACAACCTGCGCGCCGAGTGGAAGGATTACTCCAAGCTGTGGGCCGAGTTCTCCGCCCGCACGCCGGGGGTTGGCGGCATGACGCAGGCCCGGATGGAGAAGCGCGCCGAGCCGCTGCGCTGGCCCTGCCCGGACGAGCGGCACCCCGGCGCCAGCACGCTCTACCACGACCATCCCGCGTGGTATCGCGCCGCCGAGTCGCTGGACCCGAAGAACAAGGGCAAGCGCTTCCTCACCCCGAGCGGCAAGGTGGAAATCTTCACTCCCGACATCGAGGCCAAGCTCGCTCCCGCCGGGCACGGCGCGCTGCCGGTCTTCTACACGCACCCCGAGGTCACCGGCGCGCACCCCACGCTCGCCTATTCGGCCGAACTGGTGCCCAATCCCGTGAACCCCGGCGCGCTCACACCCCGCACCTCTCTCGTCTCCGGCGACGGCGCGGTGCATCGCGACTTCCCCCTCATGGGCATGACCGGCCGCGCCAGCGTGGTGCATTTCCACGGCGTCACCCAGTGGACCTATTTCGGCAAGCAGATGAACGGCGTGCGCCTCGTGCAGTTGCACCCGAAGGCCGCCGCCGCCGCGGGCGTCAAGAACGGCGACCGCATCACGATCGAAAGCCCGCGCGGCGCCGTCGAGGGCGTCGCTCTGCTGTGGGACGGCATCCGCGAGGACACGATCTTCGTGCCCAGCAGCTTCGGCCCCGCCCAGGCAGCCGGCGACGAGTTCGGCCTTCCGCGCTACACCTCGGCGAACCTCCTGCTCGACGACCGCTGGTTCGACAACCTGTCCGGCCAGCAGGCCTACAAGTGCTTCGCCTGCCGCGTGAAAAAGGCCGGCTGATCTCCTCTGCGTCGCGCGGTCGCCCCCGCTGCCCGCCCAGGCCGCCCGCGTGACAAAACCGTCACCCTCCCCCTCTCCTCGGTCCCATCGCCATCCCCTCTCACTCCATGAAATTACCCCTTCGACTTTTCGCCGCCCTCGCCTTGGCGCTCGCCGGCCACGCCTCGGCCCAGGAACTCCTCAAGATCAACGGCTCCACCACCGTGAACCTCGCCGCCGCCGAGGCCGCCGAGCAGCTTCGCGCCGAGAAGGGCATGAAGATCCAGATCGATTCCCAGGGCGGCTCCTCCGGCGGCGTGTCGTCCTGCGGCGACGGGCTCGCGCAGATCGGCATGCTCTCCAAGCCCCTCACCGACGAGGACCGCGCCAAGTATCCGAAGGTCAACTTCGTCGTCACCCAGGTCGGCGCCGACGCCGTGGCGATGATCGTCTCCAAGGACGTGTGGGACGGCGGCGTCCGCTCCCTTTCGCGCAAGCAGATGCAGGACATCTACGAGGGCCGCGCGAAAAACTGGAAGGACGTGGGCGGCCACGACCAGCGCATCGTCTTTTTCAACAAGGAGCCGGGCCGTGGCACCTGGGAAACCTTCGCCTCGTGGGCCTACGGCAACCCGAAGAAGGCGCCGGAAGCGAACTTCCCCGAGGTCGGCGCGAACGAGGAAGCGCGCAACAAGGTGGCCACCACCCGCGGCGCCATGTCGCAGCTCTCCGCCTCGTGGGCGGACGGCAAGACGGTCTTCGCGCTCGCCCTGCGCGACGACGACGGCAAGATCTGGGAATCGACGCCGGAGAACATCGTGTCGGGCAAATACGGCATGGCCCGCCCGCTGAACCTCATCACGAACGGCGAGCCGACCGGCGCGGCGAAGGAATTCATCGCCTACATGCTCGGCGAGCGCGGCGCCGTCATCATGAAGAAGAACGGCTACATGACGCCCAAGGAACTCGGCCTCCCCGGCGCGAAGTAAGCCGCCCCGCGGAAGGTCTTTATGGAGTGCGGGAGCTTGCTCCCGCTTTTCATACGCTTTCAGACCGAGGCGGCGCTGCCGAGGAAGATCCGCGACCCGGGCTCCCGGCGTTGCCGTGTTGAAAGCGGGAGCAAGCTCCCGCACTCCATATAGACCATCCAAAGCGCAGCACCAAGTCCGCCCCATGATGCCCGTCGCTCCTCCCGTTCTCTTCGCCGCGCCGCGCACGCGCTGGGGCATCACGCGCCTTTCCGCCTACGCCTTCAGCTCGCTGGCGATCGGCGCGGTGATCCTGATGGTGACGCTGTTCGTCATCCAAAGCTGGCCGCTGTGGAAGCACGCCGGCTGGGGATTCCTCACGGAGCCGCGCTGGTTCTTCCGCCGGCAGGCCTTCGGCTCGCTCGCGATGATCTATGGCACCTTTGTGGTGTCGCTGGTCGCGCTGGCCGTGGCCCTGCCGCTCGGCGTGGGGTCGGCCGTGTTCGCGTCGGAATACCTGCCGCCGCGCGGGCGCCTCGCGGTGAAGGTGATCATCGAGCTGCTCGCCGGCATCCCCTCGGTCGTCTATGGGTTGCTCGGCATCCTGTTCCTGCGGAATTGGGTGTATGGCGCGCTCAAGCCCTTCGACCCCGCCAGCGGCGACACGCTGCTCACCGCCGGCCTGCTCCTGGGCGTGATGGTGCTCCCCACCATCATGACCCTGAGTGACGACGCCCTCCACGGCGTGCCGCAAGCCCAGCGGGCGGCCGCGCGCGGCCTGGGTCTCACGCGCACCGAGACGGTTTTCGCCGTGAGCTTGCCGCAGGCCCGGCCCGGCATCATCGCCGCGACATTGCTCGGCCTCGGGCGCGCGCTCGGCGAGACGATTGCCGTGTTCCTCGTCGTGGGCCGGCAGGACAATCAGTTCCCGGCCAATGTCTTCTCCCTGCGCCCGTGGATCGAGTCCGGCCAGACGCTGACCTCAAAGCTCGGATCGTCGGAGATCAATCTCGCCTACGGCGCGCCGCTCCACTGGGCCGCCATGATCGCCCTCGGCCTGCTTCTGCTCGCCATCGTCGGCGCCTGTTCGGTGATCGCCGACCTCCTTCGCCACCGCCGTTCCGCATGAATCGTCGCCGCTTTCTCGACCGACTCGTGCCCGTCGTGATGGGCGCGCTTGCCCTGGCCGCGGCCGGGGTGTTTTTCGCGATCCTCGCGGCGATTGTTTTTCGCGGGTTGCCGGCGATGCGGTTGAGCTTTCTCACCGAGCAAATGCGGGGCGTCGGCGCGGAGGGCGGCATCCTCTTCAACCTCCTCGGGACGCTCATCCTCATCGCCACGGCGCTGGCGGTGGCGGCGCCGCTCGCGGTGGGCTTGGCGCTCGTGCATTCCGTCTATCTCGCGCCCGGCTCGCCCGGCCGCCGTCGGCTCACGCTCTTCCTGCAGGTGCTCAATGGCGTGCCCTCGATCCTCTTCGGCCTTTTCGGGCTGATTCTTTTCGTGGGCTGGCTGGGCATGGGCAAGTCGTGGCTCACCGGCGGGATCCTGCTCGGGCTGATGATCACGCCCGTGGTCACCGTGTCGCTCGCGGAGCGCATCGAGGCGCTGCCGGCGCGCTACCTCGAGGCCGCGGCCGGCCTGGGGCTCACGCGCGCGCAGATCATCTGGCACGTCATCCTCCGCCAGAGCCGCTCCGGCCTCGTCACGGGAAGCTTGCTCGGCCTCGCGCGCGCGGCCGGCGAGACCGCGCCAGTCATGTTCACGGCCACCGTGTTTGCCGGGGCCACGCTGCCGCACGGTATCACCGAAAGCCCGGTGCTCTCGCTGCCCTACCACATCTTCATCCTCGCGCAGGATTCCGCCGAGCCGGCGGTGAAAGCCAAGATGTGGGGAACGGCCGTGGTGCTCCTGGCCATCACTTTCACCTTCTCGCTCATCGCCCTGCCGCTGCGCCTGCGCGCCCAACGCGAAACCTCTCATGCCTGAATCCTCCTTGCAGTCCCAGCCGACCGACGGCGTGCGAACCGCCGCGGCCGAGAAGGTCATCACCACGCGCGGCCTCGGCGTGACCGCCGGCGGCCGGCCCATCCTGCGCGACGTGAATCTCGTCGTCGAGGCCCGGCAGGTCTTCGGCCTCATCGGCCCCTCCGGCGCGGGAAAGAGCACGCTGCTGCGCTCGCTAAACCGCCTATCGGACCTTGCCCCCGGCTTCCGCGTTTCCGGCGAGGTGTGCTACCACGGGCAAGACATCTACGCGCCAAAGGTGGACGCCGACGACCTCCGCACTCGCATCGGGATGCTCTTCCAGCAGCCCGTCGTCTTCCCCACCACCATCGCCCGCAATGTCCTCTTCGGCGTCCGCCGCCTCGGCCGCGTGCCGCGGGCGCAGTGGCCCGAGACGACCGAGCGCGCCCTGCGCGAGGCGGCGCTCTGGAACGAGGTGAAGGACCGCCTCGACGAGTCCGCCCTGCGCCTCTCGGTGGGCCAGCAGCAGCGCCTTTGCCTGGCGCGCGCTCTCGCCGTCGGCCCCGACGTGATCCTGATGGACGAGCCCACGAGCGCGCTCGACCCGCGCTCCACCGAGGCCATCGAGGAACTCATCCTGCGGCTGAAAGAGCGCTGCACCATCGTCATCGTCACGCACAACCTCGCCCAGGCCCGCCGCGTCACGGATTGGCTCGGCTGCCTCTGCGTGCGCGATGGCGTCGGCGAGCTGGCTGAAACCGCCTGCTGCGACGCGCTCCTCTCCAATCCTCAGTGCCGCGAGGTGGCCGAATACCTCGGCGCGCAAGCGTAGGGAACGCTGGCCTCCGCGCCGCGCGCCTCGGCGCGGTGGGTGGGGGCACGGCAACGCCGATGCAGCGTGCCTCCCATGGACCCGATACCGCTCGCGCGCAGCCTTCCTGGTGCCCTCGGCGGCGGGGCGATCATCGGTTTGCGTGTCGCGGACGAACTGGCCGCAACCGCTGGGCGGCGACGCGCGGAGGCATCCACGCGCCCTGCGCCGCGGCTTTCGGCGCGTGTTTTTCCCGCAAAGGCCAAACAAAAGCTGCGCAATTCCTCGTTTTTTGAAACGATCTGCCGGTTTCCGCAGCATTCGTCCTCGTAATCCCCGCCGATATGCGCACACTGCATGCATGTCCACCACCACCATGTCTGACTGGCTCAACGTTCTCCGCGCCCTCGCGGATCCCACCCGCCTCCGCCTCGTCAAGGTCCTCCTCGCAGGACCGGCCGGCGTCAACGACCTCGCCGAGCAGCTCGGCATCACCCAATACAACGCCTCGCGTCACCTCAAGGTGTTGCGCCAGAGCGGCATCGTGGAGGTGAAGGCCCAGGGCACACGCCGCGAGCAATCCATCGCCGCCGCCCACCGCGAGCGCATCGCCGAGCAGGGCAACGTGCTGGACATCGGCTGCTGCGCCTTCCGCTTCGACCAGATGGCCGAGGACAAGCCGCGCCGCGCCAAGAAGGCGAAGAAAAGTTAAGGCATCCAACCGGGGAGTTTGCGACGACTGGATATTGCGCCGCCTCGCATCGGCCGGGACCTCCCGGCCGGGGGCGGCGCCGCTCCAATCCAAAGCCAACTCCCCATCATGCTCAAGAAACTCTCCCTCGCCGCCTTTGCCCTCGCTCTGGTAGCCTCTCCCCTCGCCGCCAAGGACAATCCGATGGTCGGCGGCGCGCCGATGTTGACCACGAAGGACATCGTGGACAACGCGGTCAACTCCAAGGACCACACCACCCTCGTGGCCGCGGTGAAGGCCGCCGGCCTCGTCGAGACCCTCAAGGGCAAGGGACCGTTCACGGTCTTCGCCCCGACCAACGCCGCCTTCGCCGCCCTGCCCGCCGGCACGGTGGACACGCTCCTGAAGCCGGAGAACAAGGAAAAGCTCACGGCCGTGCTGACCTACCACGTCGTGTCCGGCAAGGTGGCCGCGGCCGACCTCGCCAAGCTGATCAAGGATGGCGGCGGCAAGGCCACCATCAAGACCGTCAACGGCGGCTCGCTCACCGCGACCATGAGCGGTGACAAGGCGATGATCGCCGACGCCAAGGGCAACACCGCCACCGTGACCATCGCTGACGTGATGCAGTCCAACGGCGTGATCCACGTCGTGGACAAGGTTCTGCTCCCCTGATTCGCAAGCCCTAAGTTCTTCCAACTGGCGCGCCTTCCGAAAGGGGGCGCGCCTTTTCTTTGAAACCGAGCCGACCAGCGCCGGCACCAGCCGCCCTGGTGTCCGCTACGCCCTGGGCCAGCTTCTGGATGGCCGGCAGGCGCTCGTCATCTCCCGCGAAAGCCTGGGATCGATCGTTTCCCCCGCGGCTGGAAGCCATCTGGATCGCTCCGGCAAGTTTCCCCTCGGCAATGAGGCGGTCCTCCTCGCCTTGCTGCTCTCCAAAAGAGCCCGCTCCAGAAGCGCTTCACCCGCGGAAGGGTGTCCCACCGCCCGCGAAGCCTTGGGATGACTCTTTGATGACTTGGCGCAAGTCTCCGATCACTTCGCGCGACTCATCGATGACTTCGGGCAAGTCATCGATGACTTCGCGTGACTCCCCGGTCACTTCGCGCAAGTCATCGACCACTTGGCGAGACTCTTGGATGACTTCACGCGAGTCTCCGGTCGCTTGGCACCACTCATCGATGACTTTGCGGAAGCCTCCGATCACTTCGCTCGACTCTCCGGCCACTTGGCACCACTCATCGATCACTTCGCGCGAGTCTCCGATCACTCGGCGTAACTCTTCAAGCACTTCGCGCGAGTCGCCGACCACTTGGGCCAAGTCTCGCGTCACTTGCCGTCGTCCGGCGAAGAGTGCGCGCCGTCCTTCGCCGGATCACGCCAAGTGCTCGCAGAGTCCGCGTCGTCCTTCACCGGGTAACCGGAAGCGCCTGCTGACTTCGCCCAAGCCGGCGAAGTCGGGATGGGAGGTTTCGGTGGTCCAGAAAAGGAATCAAAGCCAAGGGGCGCTCAGATCAGATGGGCAGTCCCTGGGCACGGGTCATGCCGGCCAGGAGAGAACCCGTGACGAACCAGCGACTCCGAAGCCAGGCACTTTGCGGGTTTGCGGATCATCGTCCGCCGCGCGCCGCCTTGGCGTCCACCTCCAGGGCGCCGATGCGCTCGGCGAGCCGCCCGAGGCGCCGCACGCGGGCGATCTGGTCCTTGATTTCGCGCAGGGGGGCGGCCGGCGTGCCCCACCACATCTCGCCGGCGGGGATGGACTTCGTGACGCCGCCCTGCGCGCCGACGCTCGCGCCGTCGCCCACGGTGATGTGGCCGACAAGGCCGACCTGGCCGCCGAAGGACACGTATTTGCCCAGGCGCGTGCTGCCGGAGATGCCGGTCTGCGCGGCGAGGAGGCAGTGCGGGCCGACGACGACGTTGTGGGCGAGGTGGACGAGGTTGTCGAGCTTGGTGCCGGCGCCCACGCGGGTCATGCCGAAGCGGGCGCGGTCGATGGTGCAGTTTGCGCCGACCTCCACGTCGTCGCCCAGTTCCACGCCGCCGACCTGCGGCACCTTGCGGTGGACGCCGTCCACGGTTTCGAAGCCGAAGCCGTCCGCGCCGAGCACCGCGCCGGAGTGGATCACGCAGTTCTCGCCGGTGTGGACGCGCTCGACCAAGGTCACGCGGGGATGGAGCCGCGTGCCCGCGCCCACGCGGCAGCCGGGGCCGACGTAGCCGTGCGCGCCGACGATCACGTCGTCGCCGATCTCCGCGCCGTCCTCGACCACCGCATAGGCCTGCACGCACACGTTCTTCCCGAGCCGCGCGCCGGGCGCGACCACGGCGGTCGGGTGAACCCCCGGCCCCGGCGCGGGCAGCGGCGGCTGGAGGCGCGCGACCACGGTGACAAAGGCGTAGGACGGGTTCGCGCAGCCCACGAGCGCCGTGTTGGGCGGGGCCGAGCCGGCGAAATCGTCGGGCACGAGCACCACGCCGGCGCGGGTGGCGTCGAGCGCCGGGCGATAGCGTGGGTCGCCCGCGAAGAAGGAGGCGTCGGACGACCCGGCGTCCTCCAGCGCGGCGACGCCGGCGACGAGCGCCTCGGGGGGGCCGGCGAGCAACCGGCCGCCGGCGAGCGCGGCAATTTCATGGGCGGAAAGGGACATGGCGCGCGCATCATGGCGCGGAATGCCACCGGCGCATGAAAATCATGGCGCGGGCGGCGACGCAGAGGCGGCTCTGTCACGCGAAGCGGGACGTGCCGCCTCAAGTTTTCTCCTTGGGTGGACGCTGGCTAGTCATCCCCCGGCAGCGGCCACCCAAGAAAATATCAGAGGCGGCACGTCCACATTCACGGACAGAGCCGCCTCTACAACTCGGTCAGCGCGCGGGCGTCGGGGCCGGCGCGGCGCCGTCCACGCGGCGCTTGAGTTCGTCCCACTTCTCGGCCGTGGCGGACTTCAAGGCCTCCCATTCCTTCTTGGTGCGCTCGATCTGGAGGCGCAGCTCGGCCTGCTCTCGCTCCAGCACGGGGCGGGCGTCGGCCGTGGCGGACTCGGCGCGGCGCTTCAATTCCTCGGCGCGGCGCTCCAGGTCCTTCTGCCGCGCTTCCCAGCGCTCGGACCACTCGCGGCGCTCGGACTCGAAGCGCTTCCCGAGGTCCGCCAGCGCCGCCTGCGCGCGGTCGGCGGCAGCGCTGGCCTTCTCCTTGGCGCGGTCGAGCGTGCCGCCCGCGGTGCCGGCCGGGCGCGGCGTGGGCGTGGGAGCGGCGGGCGAATCGGCCGCGGTGGTCTGGCGGTCACAAGCCGTGGCGAGCGCCAGCGCGGCGGCGCCGCAGAGGATCGAGAACGCGAAGGGATGGACCTTGGCAAGAAGCCAGCGGCGCGGCCGGCGGAGGAGGCGAAGGGAGGGCATAGGCACTGGGGTTCTCGCCACCCATCGCGCCCCATGGCGCGGCCGGGTGTGCGATGGGTGGCCGGCTAGTTCGCCTCGTCGTCCCGCTCGTCCTTTTCGTCCCTGATCGTCGCCTTGAACTCGTCCCAGGCTTCGGCGGTGGCCTTGCGCGCCTTTTCCAGGCGGGCGGCAAGCACGTCGCGACGCTCGGCGAGTTTCTTTGCCAGGGCCTCCAGGCGCGGCTTGAGGCGCTCGCCAGCCTCGGCGGCACGCTTCTTCAGCTCTTCCAGGCGGACGTCGAGTTTCTCCAGGCGTGACTGGAGGCGCTTGAGCAGGGCGTCGCGCTCGGTCTCGAAGCGGCGCCGGCGCTGCTCGGCGCGCGCGGCGGCGTCGCCC
>CALMOL010000010.1 GCA_937871685.1 uncultured Verrucomicrobiota bacterium | reverse complement strand
CCCACCCTCCCCGGCGGCGACAACACCGACATCGGCGCCTTCGAGAGCGGCCAGACCGCCCTGCGCGTCGTCTCCATCGTCCGCCCCGCCGATGGCTCCGTCGTCATCCAGGGCGTCGGCCTGCCCAACGCCCTCCACACCGTGCAAGCCGCCCCCAGCATGACCGCCGGCTTCACCGCCCTCCTCCCCATCTTCTCCGACGTCTCCGGCAACCTCGTTTTCCAGGACGAAGCCGCCGCCACCTTCGCCGAGCGCTTCTACCGCTTCACTTATCCGTAGCAAAATCAGCGGACTGGCGAGGGTCGCGGAGCCCCAAACGTGCCCGTCCATTCGTTGGACCGGCGGGCAACTGGGCGGAAGAAGCGTCAAGCGTTGCCGCCTGATCCCTTTTCCTCGGTCTTGGGCACCGTGGGAGCGTGCCGCAAAAGGTGCCAATCCTTGATTGGCTGGCTATCCTGCCGCGGGTCGAGTCTCTCCGCTTCGGTGCCGCGAAACGGCTTCTTCGAAATCGTCGGCCCAAGTCCTGTCTGGCACCAGGGGCACCGGCTGATGGATCATCACCAGTGCCGGATTGTCCGGGCGAGGCAAAAGCCAGCGCTCCGGCGCGTAGAGGAATGATGTCCACCGCCGGTGGGATGGCTCCATACAGACGGCCAGGATGTCGAATTCCCCGAAGCGGTAGGGCCGCGTCTTTTCGCCCTTGCGCAGTCCGCTGCGCGTCCGCTGAACCTCGACGATCCCCGTCCCTCTTTTGATCCAGGGCAGACCCTTCTTTCGGCGCTGCATTTTGACCTGCACGTGCACCACGCCCACGGTGTCTTTGAGGGCAGTGTCGTAGGCATGATTTCCTGGTGGGGTGACATCTTGCCATCCCAGAAGATTCGCCGCGATCTCGATGGCGAAGGTGGCCTCTCCGATGATGCCTCTCACCCCGCGGGTCGTGAGTTCCGGGGCGCGTGCGAGGGCTTCGAGGATCACCTCGGCCTTCGCGTTCATCTGCTCTTCATAGCGATGGATCGGCATCTCCTTCCGCAACGCGTCAAAGACCTGCCGCCGCTGCTCCGGCGAGCAACGCTGTAAAATTTCCAGCACCTGCTCGACCTCGTTCACGAGCCGGCCGGACGCCCTCCGGGTGGAGATTGATACAACTCGACCTCGCTGCGCTTGAGGAAGGCCCGCCCGGCAATCTCCAGCGTCTGGAACTTCCCCTTGGCGACAAGCTTGGCGATGGCCTGCCGGGTCACATGGCGGATGCGCGCGGCCTCGGCCTTGGTCACCCACTCGCCCGGCGTGAAAACAGGTTGCCTTTGTGAACCCTTTTTGTCCCTTTCTCCGGGCAAGCCGGTTTTCTCGGCCGGAACCGCTTGGCGAGACGCCGTGCGCCGGGCAACTTTTGACATCGAATCGAAGATGAAACCACACCCCCTGACGGGATCGCAACAGCAGACTTTGCGGTTCGGCGGCGGCGCGCCCGCGCCGGCGGCCATTCCGGGCTTCTCGCCGCTCTACACCACCGAGGCCGGGGCCGCCTACCTGGGCGACTCGCTGGAGCTGCTCCGGGCGCTCCCGAGCGAGTCGGTGAACCTAGTCCTCACCTCCCCTCCCTACGCGCTCCACTTCAAGAAAGCCTACGGGAATGTTTCCAAGGACGAATACCTGGAGTGGTTCAAGCCCTTCGGCGCCGAGGTGCTCCGCGTGCTCCGGCCCGACGGCAGCTTCGTGCTGAACATCGGCGGAAGCTGGAACGCCGGCTCGCCCACCCGCTCGCTCTACCAATACAAGCTCCTGATTGCCCTCGTGGAGGAGGTCGGCTTCCATCTGGCGCAGGAGTGCTACTGGTATAATCCCGCCAAGATGCCGGTTCCGGCCGAGTGGGTGACGGTCCGGCGCGTCCGCGTGAAGGATTCCGTGGAGCACGTCTGGTGGCTGTCGAAGACCCCCCATCCAAAGGCCAGCAACCTGCGCGTGCTGAAGCCCTACAGCGCGGACATGCTGCGCTTGAATGCGCGGGGCCTGCGCGAAACCGTTCGCCCCTCGGGCCACGTCATCAACAAGAGCTGGGACAAGATGAAAACCGAGGGATCGATCTCCGGGAACGTGATCGAGGCCGAGCAACTGCCTGACGACCTGCTGAAGTTCGGCAACAACGCGGCCAACGACCCCTACACGGTCCGGTGCAAGGAGGCAGGCCTGAAGATCCACCCGGCGCGCTTCCCGGCCGCCTTGCCGGCTTTCTTCATCAAGCTCCTGACCGACGAAGGCGATCTGGTGGTGGACATTTTCGCCGGCTCAAACACAGCCGGAGCGGAGGCCGAACGGCTCTCCCGCCGTTGGCTTGCCATGGAGCTGGTTTCGGAATATCTGGAGGCGAGCCGCTTCCGGTTCGATGCGGTCCGCGACGAGGCGTTGGCTGCCCCGTAAACCGCGCTTCCGGCGAAAGCGCCCGTCTGCCGTCGCCCTCTTTTGGTGAACGCGTCTGGGAAGTGTCAAGAG
>CALMOL010000009.1 GCA_937871685.1 uncultured Verrucomicrobiota bacterium | reverse complement strand
CCCCCCACCGTCATCTTCGGCCCCACCCGGCCGGCCGCCTCCGCGACGCCTCCTTCTCCTCCCCCCAACGCCACAAAAGCTCCTGCGTCTGCCTCAGAAGCTTCTGCTTCTGCTCCAGAAGCACCTGCTTTTGCCTCAGAGGCTCCTGGGTTTACCGAAAAAGCTCCTGCTTTTTCCGCAAAAGCAGGAGCTTTTGCCCCGGAAGCATCAGCCGACGCGCCAAAAACAGGAGCTTTTCCTTCAGAAGCACCATCCGATTCCCCAGAAGCAGAAGCTTTCGCCTCAGAAGCACCTGCCGACGTCGCAAAAGCAGGAGCCCCTGCTTCAGAAACAACAGCCGATGCCGCAAAAGCGGATGCTTTTGCCCCAGAAGCGACCCCCAGCGCCTCTGAAGCGGCTGCTCCCGCTCCCTCCGTCTCTGATCCTCTCAGCCTCACCCAGCTCCAGACCTCCTTCGGCTACTCTTCTGAAGAGTTGGACATGGTTCTTCTCCCCATGTGGCGCGATGGCCAGGAAGCCGTCGGCTCCATGGGCGACGACACGCCGCTGGCCGTCCTCTCGCTCCAGCCGCGGCTCCTCTCGTCCTACTTCAAGCAGCTCTTCGCTCAGGTCACGAACCCGCCCATCGACCCGCTGCGCGAGAAGCTCGTGATGTCGCTCACCACCCTGATGGGCTGGCGGCGCAACCTCCTCACCGAATCGCCCGGGCACGCCGCGCTCGTCGCCGCCGAGTCGCCGATCCTGCTGCCCGCCGAGCTTGCCCTCCTCTCGCGCCTGCCCGGCGAGCACCGCGCCGAAACCCTCTCGCTGCTCTTCCCCGTCTCGGCCGGCCCCGACGGCTTGGAGCCGCGCCTCGCCGACCTGTGCCTCCAGGCCGAGCGCGCCGTGCGCGGCGGCGCCCGCCTCCTCATCCTGAGCGACCGCGGCGTGGACCACGACACCGCCGCGCTGCCGACGCTGCTCGCCGTCGGCGCGATCCACCACCACCTCATCCGCGCCGACCTGCGGATGCGCGCCTCCATCGTCTGCGAGACCGCCGAGGCGCGCGACACCCACCAGGTCGCCTGCCTCATCGGCTACGGCGCCAGCGCCGTGTGCCCGTGGCTCGCCTATGAGAGCGTCCTCGTCGCCGCCGAGCAATCCCCCAAGCCCCCGGCGAATCCGCCGATCCCCGCCTACCGCAAGGCGCTCGAAAACGGCCTGCTCAAGATCATGTCCAAGATGGGCATCTCCGTCCTGGGCTCCTACCGCGGCGCGCAGACGTTCGAGATCCTCGGCCTTTCCACCACGGTCGTGGAACGCTGCTTCACCGGCACCTTCGCGCCGCTCGAAGGCCTCGGCTTCGCCGACATCGCCCGCGAAACGCTCGCCCGCCACGCCCTCGCCTTCGGCCCCGACGGCCCGCCGCTCCAGCGCCCGCCCGACCTCGGCCACTTCCGCTACCGCGCCAAGGGCGAGCGCCACGCCGTCAACCCGCCGTTCATCAAGAACTTCCACACCTTCATCAAGACGGAAGACCCTGAGCACTACGCCCGCTACGCCGCCGCCGCGCGCGAAACGCGCCCGCTCGCCCTGCGCGACCTCTTCGACTTCGTCCCTTCCGCGGATGCCCCGCTGGAGCTGCACGAGGTCGAGCCCATCGAGGACATCCGCCGCCGCTTCACCACCGCCGGCATGAGCCTCGGCGCCATCTCGCCCGAGGCCCATGAGGCGCTCGCCATCGCGATGAACCGCATCGGCGGAAAGTCCAACTCCGGCGAGGGCGGCGAGGATCCCGCGCGCTTCCGCCGCCGGCCGGATGGCGAGTGGCCGAATTCGCTCATCAAGCAGATCGCTTCCGCGCGCTTCGGCGTCCACGCCGCCTACCTCGCCTCTGCCCGCGAGATCGAGATCAAGATGGCCCAGGGCGCCAAGCCCGGCGAGGGCGGCCAGCTCCCCGGCCACAAGGTCAACGCGCACATCGCCCGCCTGCGCTTCGCCACGCCCGGCGTCACCCTCATCTCGCCGCCGCCGCACCACGACATCTACTCGATCGAGGATCTCGCCCAGCTCATCCACGACCTGCGCGAGGTGAACGAGCGCGCCCGCATCTGCGTGAAGCTCGTCGCCGAGGCCGGCGTCGGCACCATCGCCGCCGGCGTCGCCAAGGCCCACGCCGACATCATCCTCATCTCCGGCCACGAGGGCGGCACCGGTGCCTCGCCCCTCTCTTCCATCAAGCACGCGGGATCCGCCTGGGAACTCGGCCTCGCCGAGGCCCACCAGGTCCTCATGCTCAACGACCTCCGCTCCCGCGTCACGCTGCGCGCCGACGGCGGCATGCGCACCGGCCAGGACATCGTCGCCGCCACCCTGCTCGGCGCGGAGGAATACAACTTCGGCACCGCCGCGCTCATCGCCCTCGGCTGCGTTTACGTGCGCCTCTGCCACATGAACACCTGCCCCGTCGGCGTCGCCACGCAGGACGAGCGCCTGCGCGGGAAGTTCCGGGGCCGCCCCGAGAACGTCGTCGCCTACTTCAACGCCGTGGCCACGGAAACGCGCGAGATCATGGCCCGCCTCGGCTACCGCACCATCGACGACATGGTCGGCCGCGTGGAATCCCTCCGCCAGCGCAAGGCCCCCGGCCACCCCAAGGCCAACCTCCTCTCGCTGCGCCGCCTGCTCGCCGATCCATTCCGCGACGATCCCTCCGCCGTCCGCCGCCGCACCCGCGCGCGCAACGTCGCAGGCGACGCCGGCGAGCGCCCCATTGACGACCTCATCCTCCAGGACGGCAACGACGCCATCAACCACGGCCTCACGCTCACGCTCTCCTACCGCATCTCCAACGTGCAGCGCTCCGTGGGCACGCGCGTGAGCGGCCGCATCGCCTACCAAAACGGCGTCGCCGGCCTGCCCGAGGGCCGCCTCACCGTGCGCCTCGCCGGCAGCGCCGGCCAGAGCCTCGGCGCGTTTCTCTCGCCCGGCCTGCGCTTGGAACTCACCGGCGAGGCCAACGACTACGTCGGCAAGGGCATGGGCGGCGGTGTCATCACCCTGCGCCCGCCCGACGCGCGGAAGTTCGTCGCGCACGAGAACGTGATCGCCGGCAACACCTGCCTCTACGGCGCCACCGGCGGCGCGTTCTTCGCCGCCGGCCAGGCCGGCGAGCGCTTCGCCGTGCGCAACTCTGGAGCCACCGCCGTGGTCGAGGGCACAGGCCACCACGGCTGCGAATACATGACCGGCGGGATCGTCGCCATCCTCGGCCCCGTCGGCCGCAACTTCGCCGCCGGCATGACCGGCGGCGTCGCCTACGCCCTCGACGAGCGCGGCGACTTCCCCTCCCGCGTGAACCCCGAGCTGGTGACCGTCGCTGCCGTCACCGAAGAGGCCCACGCCCACGAATTGCACGCCTTGATCGAGCGCCACCACGCCGAGACCGCCAGCGAGCGCGCCGCCGCCATCCTCGCCGCTTGGGACGAATGGCTCCCCCGGTTCCGCCGCGTGTTCC
>CALMOL010000008.1 GCA_937871685.1 uncultured Verrucomicrobiota bacterium | reverse complement strand
CGCCTCCCCCACCCTTCCCCGCCGCGGCATTGGCGGCGGCCGACACCGAGGCCGTGTTTGCTCGCGCCCGGCGGGCCACCTCATCGCTGCTCGCGACCACGTCCACCGCCGCGGCGCGCGCGGCCTCGACGAGGGCCGGCGGCATCGGCGGGCCGTCCTTCGTGCGGACGAGCAGCGCGGGAAGGTTCGCGCTCCGGCGCCAAGCCAGGTATTTGCGCTCCGCCTCGGCGCGGCGCTCGTCCTTCACCACCGGCCAGTCGGCGGCGAGGTGCAGTTCCTCCGGCGGGGAGAGTTGGAAGCCCACCCCGTTCGAGCGCACCGCGAAGCCGCCATACGTCAGCGGCACCACGGTCAACACGAGGCGGCGATCCTCCAGGCGCGTCACGCGGATCACGGCGGTGAGGTCGTAGGTGCGCTTCAGTTCCAGCTCCATGCCGGTGCGCAGCGTGCGCTGGGCGAGCGGGGCCACGTTCGCGTCGGCTGGGAAGACGTGCTCGATGAGCAATTGCGGCCAGTCCGGCGACACGGCGAGCGCCACCACGCCGGAGGGGAAGAGGTCATCCTTCGTCAGCGGCACCGCGTCCATCATGGACACGCGGCCCATGAAGTAGGGAACCGCCGCGGTGGTCTGGGTGAAGTTGCGCAGGTAATCGCGCGTGAGCTGGACGTTGAGCGAGCGCAGCTCGAAGTCGGACAGCGCCCCCCAGCGCACCCAAGCCTTCTCGGCGGAAAGAAAGTCGCCGGTGGGCGCGGCGTTGACCTTGAAGCGCTGCGGCGGATCGAGCTTCTTGATCTTGCGCAGGATCTTGTAGGAAAGTGGCCGCTCGGGATGGCCGAACACCGAGAAGGTCCCGATCCACGTCCCCATCGCCAGGCCGGTGAGCAGCAGGAGGAACACCGTCCACCAAAACATCCCGGAGCCCGAAAGGCGGTCGCGGTCCGGCGCGTCCCCGCGGCGCGGGGCCTCGTCAAAGCGCGTAAGCGGGGTCATTTCAACGGGGGAAAGGTTCAGGCTTTAAGCCTCAAGCATCAAGGAAGGTTCAAGGCAGAAGGCCGAAGGGGAAAAGCGCGAACCTTTGTCGATGGCGTTCCGCCGGGAACG
The DNA here is from genome assembly GCA_937871685.1 of uncultured Verrucomicrobiota bacterium. Lineage (GTDB taxonomy): Bacteria > Verrucomicrobiota > Verrucomicrobiia > Chthoniobacterales > SZAS-18 > SZAS-18. Next base: position 12,453 of record CALMOL010000008.1, on the reverse strand, counting down.
GTCCTTCGTCGCCGGGCCAGCGAAGCGCCAGACGCCTTCCACCTTTCCTTCCTCCCGCCCTTCCTTGAAGCTTGGGGCTTAAGTCTTGGAGCTTGCCGGCTCAAAAGAGGTGCCGCAGCCGCAGGTGCGCACGGCGTTCGGGTTCTGGATGCGGAAACCCGAGCCGGTGAGACCGTCGTGGTAATCAATGACGCAGCCGCTCAGATGCGGAGCACTCTCGGCGTCCACGTGGAGGCGCACGTCCGGCGCGGCCTCGATCGTGGTGTCGCCGGCCTCGGGCGAAGCGATGCCCATGCCGTAGGACAGGCCGGAGCAACCGCCTCTTTCCACGAAGATGCGCAGGCCGGCCGCGGGCGGGGCATCGGCCGGGACCAAGCCGCGGAGGTGCTCCACGGCGGCGGGGGTGACGGAGATCATGCGGAGAGATAACGCGGGGAATGGGCCGCGACAGCCGAAAGGAGAGTCAGCAGAAAAACTCGAACCGAGCGAAGCGAGATAGCCGCTCAAGATTCATCCAAGAAAAAGCGGCAACCTCGAAGTGGCGCCGGGGGCTTAGGAGCCAGGGGATCGGCGGCACATGCGACGCATGGCCGGATGGCTTTCTCGCCGTTTCAGCGTTTGTGTTGGGATTCGAGTTCTTTCATGGGCCTGATTCAGCTTCTCCCCGATGCCGTTGCCTCGCAGGTCGCGGCCGGCGAGGTCGTGGAGCGGCCGGCTTCGGTGGTGAAGGAGCTGGTCGAGAACGCGCTCGACGCTGGCGCGCGGAATATCGAGGTGACCATCCAGCGCGGCGGCGCGGCACTCACGCGGGTGCGCGACGACGGCCGCGGCATGGACCGGCCGGACGCGCTCTTGTGCCTGGAGCGCCACGCCACTTCCAAGCTGCGCACCGGCGCGGACCTCGCGGCGGTGTCCACGCTGGGCTTCCGCGGGGAGGCGGTGCCGAGCATCGCCAGCGTGTCGAAGTTCCGCCTCGTCACCCGCGAAGCGCACGCGCTGGCCGGCACCGAGGTGATCGTCCACGGCGGCAAGGTGGTGAGCGTGCGCGACGCCGGCGATGCCCCCGGCACCGTGGTGGAGGCGCGCTCGCTTTTCTTCAACCTGCCGGCGCGGCGCAAGTTCCTGCGCTCCGAGCAGACAGAATCAGCCCATGTCGAGGCGTTGCTCCACGCGCTGGCGCTCGGGCACGAGGGCGTGGGCTTCACGTTCCTGCGCGACGGCCGCGAGGTCTTCCGCGTGCCGCCGGCCGCGCGCCTCGCCGACCGTGTGCGCGACCTCCTCGGCGCGGATGCGCTCGCGGAACTGGCGCCCATTCCCCCGTCCGACGGGAAGTCGGCGGTGCGCGTCCGTGGCTTCGTGGGCCGCGTGGGCGTGCATCGCGGGACGCGCGCCGCTCAGCTCGTTTTCGTAAACGGCCGGCCGGTGGAGAACGCCGCGGTTTCCCACGGCCTGCGCGAGGGCTACCACACGGCGCTGATGAAGGGCCGCCATCCGGTGACGGTGCTCTTCGTCGAGTTGCCGCCCGGCGCCGTGGACGTGAACGTCCACCCGGCCAAGCGCGAGGTGCGCTTCCACCGGCCAAGCGACGTCCACGCCGCGGTCGCGGCAGCGGTGCGCGGCGCGCTGGAAGGCACGCGCGAGGGCTGGCGGGAGGCAATGGCCGCGCCGCAAGATGAGACGAATAGGACGGATACGACGAATGGGACCGATAAAGCACGGCTGAGCGCTGAGCCGGTCGCGCCTTCCACGCCCGAGCTGGCGCCGGGGCGCCGCCCTGCGCCACCCCATTCGTCCTATACGCCCTATCCGTCCCATCCCCCCGCGCCTTCGGCCCAAGCGCCCCTGCCGGCCCTCGCGGCCTCTCCTCCGACGCCCGAGCCCTCTCTGCGCCTCGCGTTCCCGGCGGAAGCCTTCGCGCCGGCCGCCGCGCCGGTCCAGCTTGGCAAGGACGGCGAGTTCCGCCTGCTGGGCGTGCTGCATCGATTGTATGTGCTGCTCGAGTCCAAGGACGGCCTCGTGCTCGTAGATCAGCACGCCGCGCACGAGCGCGTCCTCTTCGAGGAACTGCGCCGTCGCCTCGAAGCGGGCGACGCCCTCTCGCAGCAACTTCTCCTGCCGGTCACGCTGCACCTCGCCCCGCGCGACGCCGAGTGGACCGAGCGCCATCTCCCTGCTTTGCGTCGGCTGGGCTTCGGGCTGGAGCCCTTCGGTGGCGGCACCTTCAAGCTCGACGCGCTGCCGGTGGTGACCCCACGCGAGGAACCGCTACGCTTGCTGCGCGAGGTGCTCGAGGCCCTGCGCGCTGCTGGGGCCGGCCAGCCGCGCACGCGCGTGGGCGAGGACATCATCGCCAAGACCGTGTGCCGCCACGCCGTGAAGGCCAACGATCGCCTGCGCCCCCCGGAGATCGAGCGCCTCCTTTCCGACCTGCTCGCCTGCGAGCTGCCCTACTGCTGCCCGCACGGCCGGCCGACGATGATCCTGCTGGGCCACTCGGAGATCGAGCGCAAGTTCGGCCGGCGGGCGCCGTGAAGGACCGAGAGAAGGGAGAATGGCAAGGAGTAGCCCTTGCCATGTAACCACTTCCAGCGCGAGGAAATCTCCCTGCCATCCTCCATCCTCTCGGTCTTCCTCAGCTCGGCCTACGGCTGCGTCACCCGCACGCGCAGGGAGCGCCGCAGCACACCAGAGCCGAGCGGCGTATTGTCGCGCACGACGACGAGATTCGTGTCGCCGTCGGGCGTGTCGGAAATGAGCGTGGACGTCCCAGTGCCACTGGACCAATTCTGTAGATCGCTCGACACTTCCACCGCATAGGTCACATCGGTCAAGCCGCGCGCGCGTCGGTAGGAAATGGCAGCGTATCGCTGACTGCTGACGGTCACGATGGACGCGGTTGGGCGCACCTCCGCGCTCGGCGCGAACGGCGCGGCCCCAAAGGCGTATTCGGCGAGGTTTGGTAGCCCATCGCCCTCCGGGTCGGCCGTGGCGGCGGCCTCCGTGTTGGCAGTGATTTCCGCTGGCGTGAAGCACGCGGATTGCCACTGAGGAAACGTGGTGATCGCGGCGCTCGAACTGCCGATGATCTGAAGAATCGCGGGCAAATACGCGGAGATGCGCGTCGAGTAGAAGCCGGAGGGCACCGGCGCCGAACCGGCGATTGGGGAGCGGCCGCCCCCGGATACGTCTTCCCATAGGCCGCGCGCGTCGAAAAGGAACGCCGTGAGCGTGCCGGGGCCGGTCTGGTCCAGATAGTAAGTGTCCACGGCATAATGAATTCCCGCCAGCTTCCAGACGCCGGCCTCGCGGATGAACATCGCCCCGGAGGAATCAAACTCGGCCAGATGGCACTCGAAGTCCCCTAGCCCACCGGCGGCATCGAAGGTGGCGTGGACGTAGGAGCCATGGAAGCCGCCGGAGTCGCGCACGGTGTCGGCCACGACGTTCACCCCCCAGCGCAAACGAAAGTCTGCCTCACCCCAAGGCCACCCCTGGAACGTTTCGCCGGTGATGGCGGTGCCGCGCTTTCGACCATTGCCCCAGGCAACCAGCGGGCGCCCTGTCTCAAAGCCAGGAGGGTCCGGCACCATCGGATCGTATGGACCGACCGGTCCACCCCCGATAAACAAGGGAGCCCAGATTGGAAACGTCTCGTTGACCTGCCAGATCAGAAAGTCCGATCCGGTCACGGATGAGGGATTCAGCGCCGTATAATTTATCCCGCGAAAGGTGAACACCGATCCCACCGGCTGACCGATGTGCGAGGCTGCGATGAAATGATGCGGCCCGATCGGCGTGGCGGCGAAGCCACCGAAGTATCCCTGAAATTGCCCGCCGCTGTTTCGCAACGGACCCGCGGGCGGATTCACGTCGAAGGCGTTGACGTTCGGATCGCCATCGCCGAGCACAATCACACCGCTGGCAGGCGGCGCGGCAAGGAAGGCGAGCGAAGCCACAACGGCGCGAGCAAGGAACGGCACGCACCTATTTTGGTCACTGCCACCTATCCAGCAACGCCGCGTGACGCGCGCACGGCTCACCGACCACCCCGGGCGCGGTAAAAATCCATCCGTCGGCGGATCGAGACGACGTATTGGCGGGTGGAGGGGAAATCGATTGCCGCTTCCAGCTCGGGGCCGCTGACTTCCGCCCCGGCCGCACTCTTGCGCGGCTGTCGGCCACGCGCCCTCTCGGCCCAGCGGTTCACGTTCGTGCGGCCGGCGTTGTATTCGGCCAGCGCGAAGGGCAGCGGGTCGTCCTTCGCGCTCCAGCGCCGGAGTGCCCGGGCGAGATACCACGTGCCGGCCTCCAAGTTCGTTTTCGGGTCGAAAAGGTCAGTCGGCACAAAGGTCGCGACCTTCTCGGCGCGCGCCCACTCGCCCGCGGCGCCCTCGCTCACCTGCATCAGGCCTCGCTCGCCAGCCGTGCCCGTCATTCCCGCGCGGAAACGGCTCTCGCGCCACGCCACCGCCTTTACCAGCGCCGGGTCCACGCCGCGTCGCGTCGCCACCTCGGCGATCAAGGCGTCGTATCGTCGCCATGTGCTTCCGGGCCAAAGCTCGACCACGCGATGCCAAGCGTCCTCGTCATTGCGCAGCCACCAAGCGCCCGCGCCAGCCGCGGCGAGGAGGATGAGGAGAGCCAGCCAAGTCACGCGCCCCGCGCAGCGCGAGCGTGCCGAGCTACCGGCAGGCTGGGCGACGACGGACGCGACGAGGGAAGACACGGGGGAACGGGCAGGCAGGTGAAGACGCGGGCAAGCGAGGATTTCGCTTGCGAAGAAGATGCATCGTTAAAAACTACTCATCAAGCTTTTTCCCCGCCATGATTCGCAACGAGACCATTCCCCTGTGGACATCCTCGGATGATCCTCCCGAGCCGGCCACTGCTCCCACTCCACCGGACGCGAAGGCGAAGAAGCGTCGCCTGCGCCGGCAGGATTCCTCGCCGAAGGTGGCGGCCCGCCGCCGCCCGATGACTGAACCTGAAACTCCCCGCATCGCCCGTGTGATCGTGGAGGACCGGGTCACGGAGCGGGAGTTCGACTACCTGATCCCGGACGCCCTGCGCGGCGCGGTGTCGGTGGGCTCGCGGGTGCGCGTGCCGTTCCGCCATCGGCAGCTCATGGGCACGGTGATCGGACTGCGCGAGACGGCCGAGGTGGCGGAGTCCAAGCTGCGGCCGCTGCTCGCCTTGGCGGGCGGCGGCGCGGGGCTCTCGCGCCCGATGCTGCGGCTCGCGCGCTGGATGAGCGACTACTACGCCGCTTCGGTAGAATCGTGCATGCGCTGCGTGCTCCCCGAGGTGGTCCGCAAGGGCGAGATGAGTTTCAAGGAGCGCCGCGTGGCCCGGCTCACGCACGAGCCGGACGCCGAGGAGCGCGCCAGCGTCACGAAGCGCTCGCCCCGCCGCGGTGAGGTCATCGATGCGCTCATGGCCGCGCCGGGGATGCGGATGCCGGTGCCGGACCTGCTCGACGAGACGGGCGTCTCGCGCGACACGCTTAAGGCGCTCGTCACGCTCGGCCTCGTGGTGATCGAGACGGAGTCCGTTGGCCGCGACCCGTGGGCCTCCGCGGAGATCGTGCCGGATGCTCCGCTGGCGCTCTCGCCCGAGCAGACCGCCGCGCTGGAGGCCGTGCGCGCGGCGATGGCGGCCGGGCCGGATGAGCAGAAGCCGCTCTTGCTCCACGGCGTCACCGGCTCGGGCAAGACCGAGATCTACCTCCAGGCTATCACCGATGCTCGCGCGAAAGGAAAGGGCGCGCTGGTGCTGGTGCCCGAGATCTCGCTGACGCCGCAGACGGTGGAGCGCTTCCGCGCGCGCTTCGCGTCCAAGGGCGACGGCGTGGCGGTGCTCCACTCGCGCCTGTCGGCCGGCGAGCGGCACGACGAGTGGCACCGCATTCATTCCGGCGACGCGCCCATCGTGATCGGCGCGCGCTCGGCGGTGTTCGCGCCGGTGCGCGACCTCGGCCTGATCGTGGTGGACGAGGAGCACGAGGGCTCCTACAAGCAGGAGGACTCGCCGCGCTACCACGCGCGCGACCTCGCCGTGGTGCGCGCCCGGCTGGAGGAATGCCCGGTGGTGCTCGGCTCGGCCACGCCCTCGCTGGAGTCGATGCAGAACGCGCGCACGGGCAAATACCGCCTCCTCACGCTGCCGGTGCGCGTCGATGACCAGCGGATGCCGCTCACGCGCGTGGTGGACCTGCGCCTGGCCTACTCGAAGTCCGGCCCCACGATCCTTTCCGAGCGGCTGCGCTCGGCGATCGAGGCGCGGCTGGAGCGCAAGGAGCAGGTGATCCTCTTCCTCAACCGGCGCGGCTTCGCCTCGGCGCTGGTGTGCCCGCGCTGCGGCTTCGTGTGCGAGTGCCCGAACTGCTCGCTCGCGCTCACCTTCCACCGCGGCGACGACGCGCTCGTGTGCCACCTGTGCGGCCACCGCAAGGCCGCGCCGCACCGCTGCCCGCAGCCGGACTGCAAGGACCCCGGCATCCGCCACCGCGGCTTCGGCACGGAGCGCGTGGAGGAGGTGGTGAAGAAGGTGTTTCCCCAGGCCCGCGTGGCCCGGATGGATGCCGACACGATGGCGCGCAAGGACGCCCACCGCGACGCGCTCGCGCTCTTCCGCGAGGGCAAGACCGACATCCTTGTGGGCACGCAGATGATCGCCAAGGGCCTCCACTTCCCGCGCGTCACGCTCGTGGGGATCATCAACGCGGACCTTTCGCTGCACCTGAACGACTTCCGCGCCGCCGAGCGGACCTTCCAGCTCATCACGCAGGTGGCCGGCCGCGCCGGCCGCGGCGACGTGGAGGGCGAGGTGATCGTGCAGACGAGCACGCCCGGCTCGCCCGCGGTGCAATACGCGCGGCGGCACGACTACGACGGCTTCTTCGAGCAGGAGATCGCCCTGCGCGAGGCCACGCGGCAGCCACCCTTCGAGCACGTCATCCTCCTGACCGTGCGCGGCAAGAGCCGCGAGAAGGCCGAGTTCACCGCGCAGACGCTCGCGCGCCGCCTGGCCGAGGGGCTGCCGAAGGAAGCCGAGCTGCAGCCGCCGATGGCCGCGCCCATCGAGCGACTGCGCGAAGAATGGCGCTTTCACCTCCTGATGCGCTCCACCGCCGTGAAGAAGCTGAGCGCCCACGTCCGCCGCGTGCTCGACGCACTTCAGCCGCTGCCCGAGGAAGTCTTCGCCACCGTGGACGTCGATCCGCAGCAGCTGCTGTGAGGGCCAGCGTGACGGTTTATCCCCACGGGTTCAGCGTGCGCACCTCCGCCGGAAAGTCGCGCACGTTGCGCGTGACCACGGTGAGATCATTCGCCAAGGCCGTGGCCGCGAGGAGACTGTCCATCACAGGCAAAGGCTGGCCGCGTTTCTGGTGTCGGGCAACCAAGCCCGCCCACACCGAGAAAACGTGGCGGTCCAGCCCGAGAACCCGGTTTGACAGGGCCATCTCGAGCCGCTTGAAATGCCGGGCGAGCGTCGCCTTACGAACGCCGTCATCCAGCAACTCAATCCCCTTCTGAATTTCCCCCAGGGAGATGATCGAAACAACGAGATCCTCATCATGCTCCCGCAGCCAATCGCGGACTTGCGGAGCGGGTGCCGGCCGAAGCATCTCCGACCAGACGTTTGTTTCGACGAGCCAGTTCACAGCTCGATGTCGCGGGGAAACTCCTTCGAGCGCGTAATGTCCAGGTCCACCCGCACCGGGCATTCGAGAAGAATGTCCACGAGGGTCTTCTTCGGGCGAATCCGCTCGTATTCGTCCGCCGCCACGACGAAGGCCACCGGACGATCATGCCGGGTGATCAACTGGGCGCCCTGCGACTGGGAGCGATCAACCAGTTCGCTGAGCTTGGCCTTGGCCTCTTGGAGCTGCCAAACTCGGCGAATGCCCGCGGGCGCAGCCGGCTTCGCCGAGGACTTGGTTTTCTTCCGGATTGGAGCCGTCTTGGTCGTCACCCGACAGCTTCTGCCACGAAACGGACCTGTCTAGTCAGTCCTCCCGCGTCCAGATGGTGACGATGCTCGTGGTCAGGCTGCCGCCCATGTTGAAGGTGATGTAGTTCTTTGCGCTCTCGATCTGCCGCGCGCCGGCCTCGCCGCGGAGTTGGGTGGCGGCCTCGACGACCTGGCGCACGCCGGTCGCGCCGACGGGGTGGCCGTCGGCGATCAGGCCACCGCCGGGATTCACGGGGATGACCTTGCGCGAGGGAGCGGCGAGGCCGAGCGACTCGCGCACCTGCGGCAGCGCGGTGGCTCCGCTCTCGGCCAGCTCACCGCCGCGGCCCATCGGGGCGAGGCCAAGCAATTCGGTGGCGACCACTTCGGTGATCGAGAAGCAGTCGTGGACGTCCACGCCGTCGGCCTCCTCGGGCTTCATGCCGGCCATCGCGTAGGCGCGGGCGGCGGCAAGGCGGGCGATGGGGAACTCGGGCATCTGCTTGTCCTCCAGGCGCAGGCGGTCGGTCGAGACGCCCAGGCCGCGCAGGCGGACGCGCGGGCCGGCCGGATTCAGCTTCTTCATGAGGCGCTCGGAAACGAGCAGCACGGCGGCGCCGCCGTCGGTGATCTGCGAGCAGTCGGTGAGCCGCAGCGGCGCGGCAACGACCGGATTAGAATCGGAAACGGCGTCGGCGGAGTCCACGTTCACGGCGTTCTCGCGCATCTGGGCCAGTGGGTTCAAGCGGGCGTGGGCGTAGTTCTTGGCCGCGACTATGGCGAGCTGGCGCGGGGTGAGGCCGCACTTCTTCATGTGCGACTCGGCGATGCGGCCGAAGAGCTTCGGGAACATGAAGTCGCCGAACTGCGGGCGCTCGTGGGCGTAGTCGCCGGCTGCGGCGAGCACGTCGCCGCCGTCCTTGGAGGACATGGTCTTCTGCTGCTCGGCGCCGACGACAAGCACGGCATCGTGGACGCCGCCCGCGATGAGCTGCGCGGCCTGCGCCACGGCGAGGCCGCCGGAGCCGCACGCGCCCTCGACGTGCGAGCAAGGTAGCCCGCGGAGCGCGTCGTCGATCTCGGTGAGATACGCGCCGAGGTGAAGCTGCCGCGTGAAGAGGCCGGCGGCAAAGTTGCCGACGATGCCGGCGCCGAGATCCTTGGGGTCCAGGCCGGAGGCAACGAGGGCGTCGCGGCCGGGCTCGACGATGGCGTCGCGCAGGGCCTTGCCCTCCTTCTTGAGGTTGCGCTTGAAGTCGGTGCGGGCGGACGCGAGCAGATAGACAGAATTCATGGCGGGGGAAAGCGGCTGGGAAGATGCCACAAAGGGCCGACGGAGGGAAGACGGCCGGATGTCACATAAGAGGCGCGCAGATTGCTTTGCGGCACAGGCAATCCCAGCGGCAACAAAAAGGGCCGACCCTCGCGGGTCGGCCCTCTCGGGAATCATCCAGCTCGGCTCACAGCGAGTGAGGCCACTCGGTATGAACAAAGGTGCCGAGGGCGTCGGTGCGCTCGTAGGTGTGCGCTCCGAAATAGTCGCGCTGGGCCTGGAGCAGGTTCGTTGGCAGCGACTCGCGGCGATAGGAATCGAAGTAGGCCAGAGACGCCCCGAAGGCCGGCACGGCCACGCCGTGCTGCACGGCGGTGGCCACGGCGTAGCGCCAGCCGCTCTGCGCGCGGTCGAGCACCGAGGTGAAGAACGGGTCGAGCATCAGGTTCTCGAGGTTCGGGTTGCGGTCGTAGGCCTCTTTGATGCGGTTCAGGAAGCGCGCGCGGATGATGCAGCCACCGCGCCAGATGGTGGCGATGTCGCCGAAGTTCAGCTTCCAGCCGTATTCCTGCGCGGCGCGGCCGAAGAGCGCGAAGCCCTGCGCATACGAAATGATCTTGGAGGCGTAGAGCGCGTCGTGCACCGACTTGACGAGCGTGTCCTTGTCGCCCTCGAACTTCACGTCCTTGGGGCCATGGAGGATCTTGGAGGCGGCCACGCGCTGATCCTTCAGCGCGGACAGGATGCGCGCCTCGACGGCGGCGTTGATGGTGGAGGCGACCACGCCCAGCTCGGTGGCGCTCTGGAGGGTCCATTTGCCGGTGCCCTTTTGGCCGGCCTTGTCGAGCACCATGTCCACGAGGGCCCCGCCGGTCTTCTCGTCCTTGGCGCCAAGGACGTGCGAGGTGACCTCGATGAGGAAGGAGTCCAGCTCGCCCTTGTTCCAATCGGCGAACACGCCCTGCATGTCCTTGGCCGACATTCCGAGCACGGTGCGCAGGATGTCGTAGGCCTCGCAGATGAGCTGCATGTCGCCGTATTCGATGCCGTTGTGGATCGTCTTGACGTAATTGCCGGCGCCGTCGGTGCCCATGTAGCGGCAGCATGCCTCGCCCTCGACCTGCGCGGAGATCTTGGTGAAGATCGGCTTCACGATCTCCCACGCCTCCTTGGAGCCGCCGGGCATGATGGACGGGCCGTGGCGCGCGCCCTCTTCGCCGCCGGACACGCCGGAGCCCATGTAGTGGATGCCCTTGGGCTCCAGTTCCTTCACGCGGCGCTGCGTGTCGGTGAAGAGGGAGTTGCCGCCGTCCGTGATGAGGTCGCCCTTCTCCAGCAGCGGGAGCACTTCATTGATCACGGCGTCCACGGGCGCGCCCGCCTTGACCATGATCATCACCTTGCGCGGCTTCTTGAGCGACTTTACGAAGTCAGCCATCGTCTTGGCACCGATGATCTTCTTGCCGGCGCCGCGGCCGTTGACAAACTTCTCGACGACGGAGTGGGTGCGATTGTAAACGGCGACCGTGAAGCCTTTCTCCTCCATGTTGAGGACGAGGTTTTCGCCCATGACGGCGAGTCCGACGAGGCCGATGTCTGCTTGCATAGGAATTGGGGAGGAACGTGGGATTGGGTTTGAGCAGCGAGGCTATCCAACAATGCTCCCGCATGGCAACTCCGATTTGGAACATTGTTCTCACCGAGGCTCCCTTGGCGTGGCCGCCCCTCTCCGGTGCTGCAGACGCCGGGGGAATCTCGGATTTCTGGGGCGTGGTGCGCGGCACGGAGAGCGGCCGAATGATCCTCGGCCTGCGCTATGAATGGCATCCCCGGATGGCGCTCACGCAGTTGGAGCGCGCGGCGGCAGAGGCCGCAGTTGATTTCCCGCTACTGCCCGGCTGCGCGCTGCACCACCGCGTGGGCTTCGTGGCAGCGGGCGAGGCATCGCTCTTCCTGCGCACGTGCTGCGCGCACCGCGGCCCGGCCTTGGCGGCGACGGCGCGCGTGGTGGAGCGGCTGAAGGAGATTGTGCCGATTTGGAAGCGGGCCGAGGTGAATCGTGAATGGTGAATCGTCGTAAGCGGACGGGCGATCAGGCCGGATGGTGACCAGCACTGCGACCTGCCACGATTCACCCTTCACGATCACCTCCCCCGCTTGACCCTCCTTCCTGCGCCCCTACGCTGCGCGCCGCCGCGCCCCGATGAACCTCCCTAACCAGCTCACCATCGCGCGCCTTGGGCTGACGCTGGTGTTTGTGGCGGTGCTCTCGGTGGATTTCCCGTGGCATCACACGCTGGCGGCGGTGCTCTTTGTCATCGCTACGATCACCGACTATGCGGACGGTCGAATCGCCCGGGAGCGCAAGCTCATCACCGACTTTGGCATCCTGATGGATCCGCTCGTGGACAAGATCATGACGGCAGCCGGTTTCATTGCGCTGATCCCGCGCGGAGTGATGCCCGCTTGGGTGGCCATCGTGGTGATTGCCCGCGAATTCCTCATCACGGGGTTGCGCCTGCTTGCGTCATCGAAGGGACGGATTCTTCCCTCAGAAAACCTTGGCAAGCACAAGACCTCGTGGCAGATCGCCACGGTGCTGTATTTCCTCATCTTGCTCTCGGTGCGGGAGTTTGCCGGCAAGATGTCGGAGGTCGCCGCCGCGCAGCTCCAGGCGCTGCTGACCTACGGGGGGTGGGCGATGATCACAATCGCCGTGGCCTTCACGGTCATCTCCGGCCTGCGCTACGCGCGAGCCAACTGGGATTTAGTTCGGCCAGGATGAGAGGCCTGCGTGCCGAGTCAGGCTAAAAGAGACAAGCAATTCGCCATCCTGAGAAAGTCTGGCGTAGCATTTTTCCAAGCGAGGACCGAAGCCGGTCAATCGCCGCAAATCAATAGACTCTGCCCGCTCTCCTCAAAAGAAGCTTTCTGGCACCTCGATGATGTCGCCCGGCTGGAGGCGGACATCGAGAGACGGGTTTTTGCGGACTTCCTTGCAGTTCAGCGGGATCACGCTTCGGCCGCGCAGAATGCGAACCTTGGTCTGGTTGGCGAACTCGTTGAATCCGCCCGCCGCGTTGATGGCGGCGAGAGCGGTGATGTCGGCCGTGAACGCCACGCGCTGCGGGGCCTTGACGGCACCGCCCACTGAAACTTGGCGGGCCGTCGGCGCCACGACGATGTTGATCGTCGGGTTCGTGTAGATGTCGCGCGAGCGGTAGGTT
>CALMOL010000007.1 GCA_937871685.1 uncultured Verrucomicrobiota bacterium | reverse complement strand
CCGGGGCTGCCGCCCTTCGTGCCGAGGACATCCTGGTCGGTGTCCGGCAGCGGGCCGGGACGCGCGCGCCGCCACTCGGCGAGCGACAGGCGGACGGAGCCAAGCGGCAGATCGGTGATGGCGCGTGACCCCGCGGCGGGCGGGGCAAAAGTCGCGGCGCCGGGGATGGGAGGCGGCGCGGCGGCGCGGATGTCCGTGGTGGCCTCCAGCGCGACCGACGAGTCACTCGCGCCGACGCCCAGCCGCTGCTCGGTGGGGAGCGCGGCGCGCACGGCGGCCAGCTCCTCGATCAGGTCGTGCGCGGACTGCGGCCGGTCCTCGGGCCGTTTGGCGAGCATCCGCGCGAGCAGCGCGACGAAGGGCTCGGGCACGCCCAGCGCGCGCAGCGCGTCCACGGGCGGCGGCTTGGTCATGTGGCCCCACTCGACCTGCTTGCGCGTGCCCTCGAAGGGCGCGCGGCCGGCCAGGAGGAAGCAGAGGGTGGCGCCGAGCGAGTAGATGTCGGAGCGAATGTCGAGCTCGCGGCCGGCGTGGTCGGGGTCCACCTGCTCGGGCGAGGCGTAGAGCGCGGTGTAGGGCGCGGCGTGGCCGGTGGAGGTGACCTCGGTGGTCTGCGCGTCGGCGGCCTTGGCGAGGCCGAAGTCGATGAGCACCACCTTCGGCGGCCGGCGGCGCGCGGGAGGGGCCGGCACGGGCGTCGAGCCGCCGCCGCGCGTGGGCGTCTCGCGGCGCACCGCCATGAGGTTCATCGGCTTGATGTCGCGGTGGACCAGCTCGTGGCGCTCCATTTCCTCGAAGGCCTCGGCCACCTGCTCGGCCACGGCGAGGGCGTCGGGAGACGAGAGCGGTCCGCGCGCGCGGACGTGGTCGGAGAGGTTCTCCCCGGCCAGGAACTCCATCACGTAATAGTCCTCGCCGTCCTGCACGCCGATGTCGAAGACCGAGACGATGTGCGGGTGCCCGCCGCAGCGCGCCGCGGCCTTGGCCTCGCGCAGGAAGCGCTTCCGGGCCACCGGGTTGTGGGTGATGTCGGAGGCGATGACCTTGAGCACCACGTCGCGGTGGAGTTCCGAGTCCCAGGCGCGGTAGGTCACGCCCATGCCGCCGCGGCCGAGCATCTGCGGGCGGCCGTCGGCGTCGCGCGGCACCTCGTAGCGCCCGAAGCGCAGCGGCGGGTGGGTGGTGGCAGGGGATTCGTCCGGCATCGGGAAGGAAGCTTCAGGCTTCAAGCCTCAAGCTTCAAGGAAGGCAGAAAGATTCAAAGGAGGGGAAGGATCAAGGAAGAACGCCGCCGCTCGTCGTTTCCGCCTTCCTCCTTTCTCAGCCTTGGGCCTTGAATCTTCCTTGAAGCTTGGAGCTTGAAGCCTTCCCCCTTATTTCTCCGTCAGCTTCCACACCCCGTCCCAGTCTTTGGGCGGATGGGCCATGGCTTGGTCGCAGCGGCCAACGTAGAGCTTGGCCACGGTGTCGGCCGGGTGAAGGAAGCACACCTGCGAGAAGCCCTGGCCGGCCAGGGCGAACTCGCCCGCCCGCCACGCGCGCATGGACTCCGCGAAGATGGCATCGGCCGGCGCGCGGCGCTGGAGCTCCTCCGGCGAAAGGTGGCCCAGCGCCTCATACACGGCGGCGGGGCGGGTCTTGCCCTTCACCTGCAGGAGGTCGATCTCGCGCAGGGCGTGCCCCTCGCGCAGGGCGTGGACGGTCGGCTCGGCCACGAGAACGTCCACGCCGTAGCGGCGCGTGGCGGCCTCCAGGCGGGAGGCGAGGTTCACGCTGTCGCCGATGGCGGTGTATTCCATGCGCTTGGGCGAGCCGATGGAGCCGAGGACGGCCGGGCCGGTGTTCAGGCCCACGCCGATGAGCACCGGCGGGCGGCCGGCGGCGATCCGGCGCGCGTTGAACTCGCGCAGGGCCGCCACCATCCCGCAGGCGGCGCGCAGGGCGCGGTCCGCGTCGTCCTCGCGGGGGAAGGGCGCGCCGAAGAGCGCCATGATGGCGTCGCCGATGTATTTGTCGAGGATGCCGCCGTGCGCGAAGATGACCTCGATCATCTCGGCGAAGTATTCGTTGAGCATCGACACGGTCTCGCGCGGGCCCACGGCCTCGGAGATGGCGGTGAAGCCGACGATGTCGGAGAACACCGTGGTGAGCGTCTGCTCCGACCCCTCCAGCGCGCCGCCGCCGGAAGCGAGGAGCTGATCGGCCACTTCCTTGCTCATGTAGCGGCTCATGGTGGAGCGCACGCGCTTCTCCGCGGACAAGTCCTCGAAGATGAGCAGCGTGCCCAGGCGCGCGAAGTTCTCGCCGGTGAGCGGCACGGCGGTCATGTTCACCGAGACGGAGCCGCCGTCGGGCCGGATGAGGTCGGCGTCGAGGTTCACGTCCTTCTCGCCGTTGACGTTCACGCGCGCGATGGACTTGAGCGCCCACTCGTTGGCGCCGAAGAGGCGGTCCACGTGGGAGTTGAGGAGGAGGCCGGTGTCCTGCGAGTCGCCGTTGAAGAGCGTGGCGGCGGCCGGATTGACCGTGGTGACGCGGCCGGTCGCGTCGAGCGTCATCATGCCGTTGGAGGTCGAGCGCAGGATGCTCTCGTTGTAGTCGCGGATCTTGACGACTTCCTCGAAGAGCCGGGCGTTTTCCAGCGAGATGCCCACCTGGGCGGCGAAGGCGCGCAGGCGGTTCTCGTCGTGCGGGGAGAACTTGCCGCCGCGCTTGTTGAGCACCTGGACCACGCCGATGCGCTCGCCCTGCTTGTTGAAGACGGGGCCGGCCAGGATGCAGCGCGTGCGGAAGCCGGTGGAGCGGTCCACCTCCTGGTTGAAGCGCGGGTCGCGGTAGGGGTCCGGGATGTTCTCCATCCGGCCGCTCGTGAGCACGGAGCCGGCGATGCCCTTGGACGAGGGGAAGCGGATCTCCTTGGTGCCCACGCCCTCGGCGAAGCGGCTCCACAGCTCCTTCCGCTTCTTGTCGTAGAGGAAGAGCGTGGATCGCTCGGCGTCGAGCAGCTCGGTGGCCGCGTGCATGATGCGGGCGATGAGCACGTCGAGCTTGAGCTCGCCCATGAGATCCGAGGAAAGGGCGACGATGCGGGCCTCCTCGCGGAGGTTCTCGGTCATCAGGTTGAAGCCGCGGAAAAGGTCCGCGTATTCGTCCGTGGTGGTGATCTGGAGGCGCGTCGCGTGGTCGCCCGACTCGACGCGGGACATGCCGCGCAGGAGCTTGCGGGCCGAGCGCGTGACCTCCGAGGCGGTGAGCCACGAGAGCAGCACGGTGCCGCCCAGGCACACGGTGACCACGCTCCACACCCACAGCCAGAACGCGGAGATCTCGCCCGCGGGCGGCGTCAGGTTGATCCGCGCGAACATGACGTGGACCTTGAGCAGCACCGAGCCGGCGAAGAAGACCAGCGGCCCCGCGCACACGCCGATGGCGAGGTAGAGGAGCTTGCGCTCCAGGCCGGTGGACTTGATGCGGGCGCGGTTCTCGGCCGAGAGGTGGTCGATGTCGCCGCCGGGCAGGGCCGAGAGTCGCTCGAGCACCGGCTGCATGGCGCGCGCCACCGCGAAGAACTCGAAAATGCCGTGCGTGGGCGAGGCAAAGAACAGGACGATGGTAAACAGCGCGCCGATCTGCCAGCCGAGGAACCCGGCGTCGAGAAGGTAGTTGCCGCCGCACATCACGATCAGGCCGGCGATGGCCGCGCCGGGGCCGTGGACGGCGATGATGCGCAGGAACGAGTAGAGCGGCATGTTGAGCGCCCGCACCGCGGCGCGCGACACCTCCCCCGGCGGGGGCACGGTGCCGGCGTCCAGCGCCCGGAGCACGCGGCCGATGCGCTCATTGTTGCGCCGGATGAGGAGCAGGTCCGGCACCAGGTAAAGCGCCATGCCGGCGGGGATGCAGCCGATGAAGAGAAGCCACTGCCGCGGGGTGAAGTCCAACCCGAGGAAGAACAGCAGAAAGCACAGCGACACCGCGATGGCCGAGCCCTGGAGATACAGCCAGATGAGACGGCGATGGAGCCAGCGCGCGTGATCGGGCGGCCAGGCACCGCCGAAGGTGGTGAGCCCCGCCACTGACTCGGCGGGCGCATCCAGGGCCGTCGTCGGCAACGGTTCCGGCCGGCGGCGCGTCTGGGTGGTGGCGGTGGAGGGG
>CALMOL010000006.1:2264-3482 GCA_937871685.1 uncultured Verrucomicrobiota bacterium | reverse complement strand
CTTCGAGCGACTGGCGGCGGGGAAGTAGGGGGATCGTGAATCGTGAATGGTGAATGGTGAATCGTGCGCTGCTTCCAGCGTGAAGGCCGGCCACGGATAACGCGCCATCGCACTACCGCGCGGCGACGATTCACGATTCACCATTCACGATTCCCCCCCCGCATGCGGCCTCCGCCCTCGCCTTCCACCCCCGCGCCTGTCCTGCAACGCTGGATCGCGGAGGCGGGCGGCGCGCTGACGGTGGAGGCATTCATGGCGCGGGCGCTGCACGATCCGCGCGAGGGCTACTACGCCCGGCGCGTGCGCGACGTGGGACCGGGCGGCGACTTCTCCACGGCGGCGACGCTGAGTCCGGCGCTCGCACAGGCCGTGGCGCGCTGGGCGGTCGCGCATCGCGGGGAGGCGGCGCGGCGCGGGGAGTGGCATGTGATCGAGCTGGGCGGCGGCTCGGGGAGAATGGCGGCGGACTTCCTCGCGGCGCTCCCGTGGCGGGCGCGGCGGTCGGCGCGCTTCCATTTGGTGGAGCGTGCGCCGCGGCTGCGCGAGCGCCAGCGCGAGGCGCTCGCCGCCCAGCGCTGGCGGTTCGGGACGCCGGCCGTCGCGTGGCACGACTCGCTGCGCGGGGCGCTCGTCGAGGCGAAGGGAGCGGCGCTCGTGTTCTCGAACGAATTCGCCGACGCCTTTCCCTGCGTGGTGCTGGAGCGGACGGCGGGCGGCGGCTGGGGCGAGGTGGCGCTCGCGTGGGACGCCACCGCCGGCGGCCCGCGCGAAATCCTCCTCCCGATCGAGCTCGCGGCGCCGGGCGAGGCGTCCGCGCTGGCCGCGTCAGATGCGCCGGGCCAGCGGGTGGAAGTTCACTCCGCCTTCCGCGATTGGCTCCACGCCGAGGCGGCGGCCTTGCAACGCGGCCGGATGCTCACGATTGACTACGGCGCGCCGGACGCGATCGCGCTCTACCGCCGCCGCCCACGCGGCACGCTCCGCGCGTATTTCCGGCAGGAACGCCTCGCGGGCGCGGACGTTTGGCTGCGTCCCGGCCGGCAGGATCTCACCGCGGACGTGAACTTCGCCGATCTCGCCGCGTGGACGCGCGCGCTGGGCTGGGAGGTCGAGCCGCTGCGCACGCAGGCGGAATTCCTCGCCGCGTGGATGCCACCCGCGCTCGCCGCCGATCCGCTGGCCGCGCGCCTCGCGGACCCGGCCGGCGCGGGCGGCGCC
>CALMOL010000006.1:0-2254 GCA_937871685.1 uncultured Verrucomicrobiota bacterium | reverse complement strand
GCGGCGGCCCCGACGCCGCTTTGGCTTTGCCACCGCGGTATCGCACCCCAACGCGGGGGCGGGGACGCTGCACTCCAAAACGTCGGCGACCATCCGTTGCCCGCTGGTAGGTTCTCGCCGTGAGCACACCGCACCTCTTCTCCACCTTTTCCCAACGTTCCGTCACCCTGCGCAACCGCATCGGCGTCTCGCCGATGTGCCAGTATTCCTCCGAAGACGGTCGCGCCAACGACTGGCACCTCGTCCACCTCGGCGCGCGGGCCGTGGGCGGCGCAGGTCTCGTGATCGCCGAGGCCACCGCCGTGGAGGCGCGCGGGCGCATCACGCCGCAGGACGCCGGCCTGTGGGAAGACGCGCAGGTCGAGCCGCTGCGCCGAATCAACGATTTTGTGACCGCGCACGGCGCGGTGCCCGGCGTCCAGCTCGCGCACGCCGGCCGCAAGGCTTCCTCCACGCGTCCATGGGAAGGCTCGCGCGTCATCCCAATCGGGGAAGGTGGCTGGGAAACAATCGGCGCGAGCCCGCTGGCCTTCGGCGCGGCGCTCACGCGTCCGCCGCGGGAGATGACCGCGGCCGACATCGCCGCGGTGGTGGAGGCGTTTCGCGCCGCGACCGCCCGCGCGCTCGCGGCCGGCTACCGCTGGCTGGAGATCCACGCCGCGCACGGCTACCTGCTGCCTTCCTTCTATTCGCCGCTCTCGAACCAGCGCGCGGATGGATACGGCGGATCGTTCGACGGCCGCGTCCGCCTCACGCTCGAGGTCACGCGCGCCGTGCGTGAGGCGTGGCCCGAGGAGCTGCCGCTGGCCGTGCGCTTGTCGTGCTCCGACTGGACCGAGGGCGGCTGGACCATCGAGGATTCCGTGGAGTTGGCGCGCCGCCTCAAGGCCGAAGGCGCGGACCTCATTGACTGCTCTTCGGGCGCGAACGTTCCGAAGGCGCCGATCCCCGCGACGCCCGGCTACCAAGTGCCCTTTGCCGCGCAAATTCGTCGCGAGGCCGGCATCGCCACCGCCGCCGTGGGGCTCATCACCGAGCCGCGTCAAGCCGACGAGATCATCCGCCGCGGCGATGCCGACCTCGTCTTCCTCGCCCGCGAGGAGCTGCGCGACCCGCACTGGCCCTTCCACGCCGCGCGCGAGCTACGGGCCGAGGCCGCGCGCGACCTCTTGCCGGTGCAATACGCGCGTGCGGCGCAATGATCGCGCAGGCCCCTGGGACCACCGCGCGCGGAGTGCCTCAAAGTCCGAGGATTGCCCGCGCGAAGATGCGCGCCACACCCGACGCGCCGGGCGCCCACGTCAGCCTGGGGGCCGCCGGCCGCGTGCTGAAGGCCAACCGTGAGATTGCCTCCCTTTCCCAAAGCCAGTAAGGGTTCCGCCCACGATCCTTTTTTCTTCCCACCCATGTTCAAACGCCTCGGCAATCTCATTCGCGGCTTCTTCGGCCTGTTCGTTTCCGGCCTCGAGAAGCAAAACCCCGAAGCCCTCCTCGAAACCGAGAAGGAAAACTTGCGCCGCCAGATCGGCCAATACAACCAGGGCCTCGCCTCGCACGCCGCGCTGTGCGAGCGCCTGATCTCGCAGGTGCGCCGACTGGAAACGCAGGAGAAGGAGTTCCGCGCCAAGACGGCGGCCCACCTGCGCGCCGGCAACCGCGAGGCGGCCGGCCAGCTCGCGCTCCAGCTCCAGGGCGTGACGACGCAGCTCTCCGAGAACAAAACCCAGGCCGAGCAGGCCGAGAAGACTTACCAGGACCTGATCCGCGCCCGCGACGTGGCCGTGCGCACCGCCACCGACAAGATCGAGAAGCTGAAGTCCGCCCTCGGCGACCTGAAGGTGAAGAAGGCCACCGCCGAGCTGAACGAGATGGCCTCCGGCATGATCACGCAGATCGGCGGCGCGGGCGACACGCTCAACCGCCTGTCCGAGATGGTGGAAGAGGAGCGTGACAAGGCCGCCGGCCGCGCCCGCATCGCGCGCGACTCGCTCGACATGAGTGACATCAACGTGAAGGCCTCCGAGCAGGCTGCCCTCGCCGACCAAGCGTTGGCCGATTTCGCCGCCAAGGAGGGAATCGTCCTCGACGCGCCGTCCGCCGCTGCCGCCGCCGAGCCCTCCGCATCCTCGCCGGTCTCCGCCCCGCCGCCGCCCGCAATCAAGCAGATGGGACCGCAGGCGGGGTGAGAAGGGCGCAGCCTCGGGGTGGGACGGCTGGTCTTTAGGGAGTGCGGGAGCTTGCTCCCGCTCTTCAC
>CALMOL010000005.1 GCA_937871685.1 uncultured Verrucomicrobiota bacterium | reverse complement strand
CGCGGCCTGGTCAGGCCGCCGGCCTCCGCGTTCGCGTCCCTGGCCCCGGCAAATGCCGGCGCGCCCTCTTGTCGGCTTTCCGCGACGCCCGTCGGCGGCGCTTTTCTCCCTTCCCTCGCCCGGCCGCTTCGGTAGCCGGCGCTCATCTTCCTCCCCATCCCCTTTTCCCTCCCCATGCTTTCCGTCGTGAAAGAAACCGTGAAAAAACTCCTCGGCGCCAAGGACCGGCCCGACAACCTCCTCTGCATCAACGTCGAGAAACTCGAGACCCGCGTCGCCCTCCTGGAAAACGGCGTCCTCGAGGAATACTCCGTCGAGCGCACCGCCGACCGCAACATCGTCGGCGGCGTCTTCAAGGGCCGCGTGCGCAACATCGAGCACGGCCTCAAGGCCATGTTCGTGGACATCGGCTTCGAGAAAAACGCCTTCCTGCATTTCTGGGACGCCCTCCCCGCCGCGCTCGACTCCAACATCGAGGAAATCTCCCGCGCCCCGCTGCCGCCCGGCGGCGCGTCCGCGCTCGACGATGACGATGACTTCGACGACGAGGATGAAGACGAAGAGGATGAGCATGACGATGAGGATCGGGAGGATTCGGCTGACTCGCATGACAACGAAGCCTCCGCCCCGGACGCCGGGGATGCCGACGCGGAACCCGTTGAAAACTCAGTCGCACGCCATTCCGAGCCCGACGCCGACGCTGACGACGCCATGCCGGGCGAGGAGCCGCCCACCGCCCGCGCCGCCGCGCCGGAGGCCGATAGATCCACGCCGCGGCCGGTTCCCGCCCCGCGCGAGAAGGGAAGGTCCCGCGCCCGCCAGATCAAGCGCCGCCGCGGCTCCGGCCCCGTGCCCGTGCCGGCGCAGCCCATCCAGCTCGCCAAGAAGCGGCCCACGGTAAAGGACATCCCCGACATCTACCCGGTCGGCTCCGAGGTCATCGTCCAGGTCACCAAGGGTCCCATCGGCACCAAGGGGCCGCGCGTCACCACCAATCTCTCGCTGCCCGGCCGCTACCTCGTGCTGATGCCTTTCTGTGGGCAGAGCGGCATCTCGCGCAAGATCGAGGATCCCAAGGAGCGCGACCGCCTGCGCAAGATCCTGCGCGAGCTGGAGCTGCCCGAGGGCATGGGCGTGATCCTGCGCACCGTGGGCGAAGGCCAGCGCGCGCGCTACTTCGTGCGCGATCTTTCCCTCCTCCTGGAGCAGTGGCGCACCATCGAGGAGCGCCTCAAGAAGCGCCCCGCGCCTGCCTGCCTCTTCGAGGAGCCCGACCTCATCGAAAGGACCGTGCGCGACTTCCTCACCGACGAGATCGGCCGCGTGGTGTGCGACGACGCCGCCAGCGTCTCGCGCATGCAGAAGCTCGTCGGCCAGATCTCGCGCCGCTCGCAGGACCGCATCGAGCAGCACGAGGGGCCGGACCCCGTCTTCGAGAAGTTCAAGGTCGAGAAGCAGATCGAGGACGCCTACCACCGGCAAGTCTGGCTGCCCTGCGGCGGCTACCTCGTGCTCGACGAGACCGAGGCCCTCATCGCCATCGACGTGAACACCGGCCGCAACAAGGGCGGCGGCAAGGACATGGAGAAAACCATTCTCCAGACCAACCTGGAGGCCGCCGACGAGATCGCGCGCCAGCTCCGCCTGCGCAACGTGGGCGGCCTGATCATCTGCGACTTCATCGACATGAAGCACCGCCGCGACCAGCAGCAGGTGTATGAGCGGATGAAGGAGCGCCTCAAGCGCGACAAGGCCAAGACCCACATCCTCCCCATCTCCGCCCTCGGCCTGATGGAGATGACCCGCCAGCGCGCGCAGGAGTCCATCTCCTCCACGATGTTCATCACCTGCCCGCACTGCCTGGGCCGCGGCGTGGTAAAGAGCCCCGAGTCCCTCAGCGTGGAACTCCAGCGCAAGCTCAAGAGCGTGATGCGCAAGCACCGCCAGGTGATCCACGACTACCGCGTGATCATCCACCCCGAGGTCCTGCAGCGCCTGCGCTCTTGGGACGAGGACCTGCTCATCGACCTCGAGCGCCGCTACGAGGCCCGCCTCACCTTCCGCTCCGATCCGCACGCGCCCCTGGAGCGCCTGCTCATCATGGACGGACAGAACAACGTTGAGGTGAAGTGACGACGTGGGCCGCGCTTGCCAGCGATAGCGGCGCGGATCGGGCAAGCTGTCGGCCCAGCCCCGGCTGCCGTCGCTCATAAAATTCAATGGCCTCAAGGAATTCACGCTGCGCCTCCGCGTGAAAGGCACAATTCATTTGGATCCGTTCTCGGTGCGCCGCCACGCATCCGAAAAGACCTCTTCGGCAGGAATAGCCTGGGCCTTCCCCGCCTGGATTTCTTCCAATCGGCGCGCCGCCTCGGTCGCCCACCAGCGATCGTTTTCTTCCGTCCAACCGGAATCCAGGCTGCCGATCAGTTCTTCCGCGAGGCTCGCTCGCTCGGCAGTGGGCAGTTCCAGTGCCGCGCGTCTCACCTCTTCGATCGTGGAGAGCATGGCGCAGCACAATAGTGAAACGCAGGCCGACAACCGTCGCAAATCCACTTGCGTCCCTGCTTGCCCTGCCGTGTGCTCTTGCTCAATCCACTTCCCCCGACCATGCCCGACCTCCAAGCCCAGTTCGAAGCCGCCGCCGCCTCCGCGAAGAACCTTTCCTCGCGGCCGGACAACTCGACGCTCCTGCAGATGTATGCGCTCTACAAGCAGGCCACCGCCGGCGATGTGAGCGGCTCGCGGCCGGGAATGTTCGACCTCGCCGGCGGCGCGAAATATGATGCTTGGTCCAAGCTCAAGGGCACCGGCAAGGAGGACGCGATGCAGAAATACATCGACCTCATCAAGGGCCTCGGCGGCAAGGGCTGACCGGTTTTTCCCGAGCGTCACCGCCCCGTTCCGGCCGGTGCGATCGTCGTGGTCGTGACCGTGGTGGTGGTCGTCGTGGCGGCTGCCCCGGACCGCGCCGCATCGCCCCCGCGGCGGAGGCGCGCCAGTTCGGCGTCCTCGGCGGCGGCGAGGCGCGGATGCTCGTCGGGCGGCGAGAACAGGTCGCGCCGGTTCGCCAGCGTGGCGGTGCATCCGCCCAGGACCGCGGCGCAAAGCAGGAGGAGGATGAGGGCGGCGGAACGTCGGAAAGGCATCGCCGCGCAGCCCAGCAGCAACGCGCTCCGCTGTCAATGCGGCACCGCTTCCCCGCGCGATCGCGGCCGGCCATTTTCCCTCCCTCCGCGTCCTCCGTGCCTCCGTGGCAAAAGCGAAACTCCCCGCATTCCGCAATTCCCGCCCCTGCGCTGCCAGCCTCGGCGCTTGAGTTTAGGGTCGGGCCGCCTTCCGTGCGCGGCCCTGACGTTCTCGGCCGCCCTCTTCCCGCCCGGCTTCCTCCCTCATGAAAAACATTTTCCAGTCCTGCATCGGCGCGTTCCTCGCGCTGCTGCTCTTCATCGGCTTTGGCATCGTGGTGTGCATCGCCCTCGCGGCGGGCCTCGCCAATTCCGCCGCCAACAAGAAGGGCCGCCAGGTCGATGTCGCCAACGGCTCCTACCTCGTGCTCGACGTGTCCGGCAACCTCACCGACGCGCCGCCGCCCCTGAATTTCGGCCGCGCCGTTTCCAAGTTGTTCGGCGGCGAATCGGACAATTCCCTCTCCCTCCGCGAGGTTTCCGACACGCTGCGCGCCGCTTCCAAGGACTCGCGCATCGGCGGCGTGTTCCTCACCGGCTCCTTCCAGCCGCAGGGCTACGGCGCCGGGTTCGCCGCGCTCAAGGAATTGCGCGAGGCGCTCGCCGACTTCCGCAAGTCCGGCAAGAAGGCCGTTGCCTACATGGTCACGCCCACCCGGCGCGACTACTACCTCATGTGCGCCGCCGACACCGTGGTGCTCAATCCCTTTGCCGAGTTTGATGCCTCCGGCTTCTCCTCCGAGCCCACCTTCTTCGGCAACGCGCTCAAGAAATACGGCGTCCAGGTCCAGGTCACGCGCGTGGGCAAATACAAGAGCGCCGTCGAGCCCTTCATCACCGACAAGATGTCGCCCGAGAGCCGCGAGCAGACGGAACTTCTGCTCAAGGACCTGTGGGCCGAGTGGCGCGCCGGCGTGGAGCAATCGCGCCAGGTTTCCGCCGCCAAGCTCCAGGAGCTCGCCGACACGCAGCCCATCCTCTCGCCCACCGAGGCCAAGCAGGCCGGCCTCGTCACCGACCTCATGCACCTGCCCGAGGTCATCGAGAAACTGCGCCAGGAAGCCGGCTCCGACTCCGAGAACACCAACACCTTCCGGCAGGTCAAGTTCGCCGACTACCGCGCCACGCTCCTCGCCAACGAGAAGGAAAAAGGCCCCAAGCTCGGCGAAAAGGACACGCGCACCCGGCTCGCCCTCGTGTATGCCGAAGGCAACATCGTGGACGGCGCCTCCGCCGAGGAGGGCCAGGTGGCCGGCGAGCGCTACGCGCGCGCCCTGCGCCGCCTGCGCCTGGACAGCAACGTGAAGGCCATCGTGCTCCGCGTGAACTCCCCCGGCGGCTCCGCGCTCGCCTCCGAGCTGATCCAGCGCGAGCTGCTCCTCGCCAAGGGCGCGGGCAAGACCGTGGTCGTCTCCATGGGCGCGGTGGCCGCGTCCGGCGGGTATTGGATTTCTACCGCCTCGGACCGCATCTTCGCCGAGCCGAACACCATCACCGGCTCCATCGGCGTCTTCGGCCTGCTGCCCTCGGTGAAGGATCTGGCCAACTCGTGGGGCGTGACCTTCGACGAGGTGCGCACCGCCAAGTTCGGCAACCTCATCTCCGTCTCGCGCCCGCGCACGCCCGAGGAGATGGCGCAGATCCAGCGCGTGGTGGACCGCATCTACGACGACTTCCTCGAGCGCGTGTCCAAGGCCCGCAACCTGAGCAAAGACAAGGTGGGGGAAATCGCCCAGGGCCGCGTGTGGAGCGGCGCGCAGGCGATCAAGATCGGCCTCGTGGACGAGATCGGCGGCCTGGAGCAGGCCATCGCGTTCGCGCGGAAAAAGGCCGGCCTCGGCACGGAAACGCCCGTGGAGGAATACCCGAAGGCGCAGGACATCGACAACGTCTTCGCCGAGCTCCTCCAGCAGAAGAAGAAGCCCTTCTCGCGCATCTTCGGCGGCGAGTCGGTCACCGAGCGCGCCCTCCGCGAGGCCGCCGCCCCGCTGGAGGAACTGGCCACGCTGAACGACCCGATGGGCGTCTATGCCCGGATGCCGTTCGGCCTGGACATCCGCTGAGTCGCCTGCTGGCCGCAGCCGGCGCCCGCCAGAGGTCAGATGCCACCCCATCTGAGTTCAGATGGCATCTCATCTGCACTCAGACGGGTGGGCATCTGCGTTCAGATGGGGGGCCGTCTGAGTTCAGACGACTTTCATCTGCACTCAGATGTCCCTCCATCTGCGTTCAGACGACTTTGGTCTGCGTTCAGATGATTCTCGTCTGAGTGCAGGTGGTTTTCATCTGCGGTCAGATGTCTTTCGTCTGCGGTCAGATGTCTTTCGTCTGCGGTCAGATCACTTTCATCTGCCCTCAGACGACTTTGGTCTGAGTTCAGATGCTAGCCATCTGCGTTCAGATGGTTTTGGTCTGCACTCAGATGAAATCCGTCTGAGTGCAGACGAAAGTGATCTGAACGCAGACCAAAACCGTCTGAACTCAGATGAGATTCATCTGAACTCGAAGCTGGATGGGATGGAGCCAGCCTTCCTTGCCCCTCCGTGGCCTCCGGGCCTCCGTGGCCAATCCCATCGCCCGTCACTCCCGATTTTGATCTCAACAAAAAACGCGGACCCGCACCGGCCTTGGGGGAGGCCGGGCGGGTCCGCGCCGGAAAACTTACCTGGAGGAGGCGGACGGAAGGTGAGCGCCGTCTGCCGGCCCAGGGCCGGGATTAGGGTAACAAACTTACTTCGAGTAAGTCGTGGTGGCGGCCGGAGCCGGGGCCTTCTGGGTGGCGCAAGCGCCCAGGCCGAGAGCGGCCACGGCAACAGCGAACAGGGAGAGGATCTTGATAGTCTTCATAGTAGTGCGTTTCACCTCGCTTTCTTGGCAGGATGCTGGAAACCGAGTGGACGACTAAAACAAGCACCGCCCGCAAGGCAACGGATATTTCGCCCGCCGTCGCGCGCGGACCTTCTGGTTTCCGGCGTGGCCAAGGCAGCTTGCCGCGCCTCACGCGATGAACACCTCCGTCCCCCGCGGCACGAGGGGGAAGAGCCGGATGATGTCGCGGTTGGCCAGGCGCACGCAGCCGTGCGAGGCGGGCTGGCCAAGCAGCGCCTCATGGTTTGTCCCGTGCAGGTAGATGAATCGCCCCTTGGTGTTCGCGTTGCGCGGCTCCAAGCCCTCCAGCCACAAGATGCGGGAAGTGATCAGGTCACCCTCCTCGCCCTGCCGGGCGAGGCGCCCGGTGGCGCGGCGCGCGCGGAAGATCATCCCCGCGGGGGCACCCCGGCCAAACTTGCCGCAAACGCGAAAGCGCCCCGTCGGCGTCTGGAGGCTGCCCGGCTCGAAGCCCGCCCCGCGCGCCGAGGTGGCAGCGCGACCACGCTGCAGCACGCGACCGTCCGGCGCACGCAGTTCCCATTCCTGCCGCGCGAGGGAGACATGGAGCGTGGGCTTGGGGCGGGTAGGCACGGCGGCGTGAGAAGTGATCGGTGAGAAGTGGCAGCGCCCTCCATCAATCGTCCCGCCGGTATTCCACCGCGCCGATTCCGTCCCAATGGAAGACGAGGCGGTCGGGGCCGAGCACTTCCAGGCGACCGGGCACGAAGCGCGGGTGGCGGAATTCTCGCTCGGCGATCTGCCCCTCGCCGCGGCCGGTGCGCAGGTCTGCCCGCCAGGTGATCTCGCCAGCGGGCACGTGGTCGTCGCCCGTCACCTTGCGCGCCTCCACCCGCGATCTGTCCTGAGTGAGGCGCACCACCTCATCGAAGTGACCCGTGTAGTGGCCGATCCACTCGCCGGAAAGATGGGGGACGGGCGGCATGGCGGGATCAAAACACGTCCTCCCGCAGCCGCTCCGCCGGCGGGAGCTGCGGCAGGCGGCCCCGCAGCGCGGCATACGCGCGGTCCATGAGGGAGCGCGTGGCCGCCAGTCGCTCCGGCGTGCCGCTCTCGCCCTCGCCCCACGCCCGCAGAAAGCGCGCGCGCAGGCCCTCGCGGTCGTTGCCGCCGACCTCCAGGATCACCTCCGCGCCGCTCGCGCGGTCGCGCAGCAGGTAGCGGTCGAGGCGCGCGTTGCGGTAGTTGACCACCCCGTAGCCGCGCGTCGGCTCCACCCAGCGGTATCCGGCCAGTTCCACGCCGGGCGCATCACGCATGGCCAGCTGCACGGTCGCGAGCGAGGGGCGGTCGCGCACGTAGCCCTGCCGGGTGATGCCGTGGCGCGGAGTGGCGCAGCCAGCCAAGGCCAGGATCACGCCGACCGCGGCCGCTTGAGAAAAGAAGGAAGCTCGCCGCATGGCGGAAGGATGCCGCGCCCCGGCGGCAGGGCGAGCCGAAACTCACCGGGAGGGCGTTGCCAGGGCGGCCGGCAGCGCGAGGATGCACGTTAGGCGTGAACATTAAGATCATATTAACGCCCGCGCCCACCGCGCGGTGATCGCGTCACCGGCGTAACCAGCGCTGGTTTTGCCGGTTTACCCTGCGCAATCTGCCGTCGCGCTTGGCCCGGAAAGCGCTTCCTGTTCCCGCCGTTCCCTCCTTCTTTTCCCATGGCGATTCGTTCTCTGCGTCTGCGCGTGTTTCTCGGCCTCGCCTTTGGCTTGGCCGCGCTGCTGGCCCTCGGCATTTTGATCGGCGCACCCGCCGGCGAGGCGACTTCTCCCGATGGGCTTTGGCGCGTCGCCTCGGCGACCCCGGAAACGGCCCCGGCGCGTTCGGCCAAGGGCGCCCCCAACCTGATCCGGGCATCCAAGTTTCGTCTCCTCACCCTCGACGCCACTGGCATGAAGTCCGCCCTGGCCAAGGCGCCGGTGGAGGCCATGCGCCGCCCCGCGGCCGGCGCGCCTTTCATCCTGCACCTGCCCGCCCCGGATGGCTCCTTCCAGCGCTTCCTGGTCGAAGAATCCTCCATCATGGAGCCCAGGCTCCAGGCCGAGTTCCCGGACTTCCGCACCTACGCGGGCCGCGGCATCGACGACCCACGCGCCTCCGCGCGCATCTCGGTGACCTCCCTGGGCTTCCACGCCCAGGTGCTCACCCCCAAGGGCGCGTGGTATATCGATCCCTTCTATCACCTGGAGCAGGAGCTCTACATGACTTACGCCAAGAAGGACGCCGTGCGGGGGGAGAATGGCTGGACCTGCCTGGCATCGGGCAGGAGCCAGCGCGCCGCCGCCGAGAGCCTGCCGCCACAGACCGACGATGGCGCGGTCGGCAGCTTTCTGCGCACCTACCGTCTCGCCGTGGCCGCCACCGGCGAATACACCGCCTACTTCGGCGGCACCGTCTCGCAGGGCATGGCGGCCATCGTGGTCGCCGTGAACCGCGTCTCGGGCGTGTATGAAAAGGAGCTGAGCGTTCGCTTCGTCCTCGTCGGGAACAACTCGGCCGTCGTTTACACGAACGCTTCCACCGACCCCTACAACAACACCAACGCGGACACGATCCTCACGCAAAACCAAACGAACCTCGACAGCGTGATCGGCAGCGCCAACTACGACATCGGCCACGTCTTCTCGACTGGCTCCGGCGGCCTGGCCGAGCTGGGCTGCGTGTGCGATTCCGCCCGCAAGGCCCAGGGCACCACCGGCCTGCGCAACCCCGTGGGCGACCCGTTTTACATCGATTACGTGGCGCACGAGTTCGGCCACCAGTGCGGTGCCAACCATGCCTTCAATTCCACGAGCGGCCTGTGCGGGGGCGGCAACCGCAACGGCCCCACCGCTTACCAGCCCGGCTCTGGCACCACCATCATGGACTACGCGGGCATCTGCGACGCCGATGACATCCAGGACAACGACGACCCCTACTTCCACGCGATCTCTTACAACGAGATCACCACTTATTTGAACACCGGCCGGGGCAACGCCTGCGCGCAGCTCACCCAGCTCTTCAACCAGCCGCCGCCAGGCATCGCCACCCCTGCCCCGGCGGTGATCCCAAACGGCACCCCCTTCAGCCTCACCGCATCCGCCTCCGACAGCGAGGGCGATCCGATTACTTACTGTTGGGAGCAATACAACCTGGGGCCCGCCGCCACCGTCAATGCCGCGGACAATGGCCTCAGCCCCATCTTTCGCTCCCTCCCGCCGACGAGCAGCCCCACGCGCTACTTCCCCAGCCTTTCCACCATCCTTGGCGGCGCTCCCATCTACGGCGAGAAGCTTCCCACCTACACCGGCGCGGCCACGCGGACGTTGAACTTTCGCGTGACCGTCCGCGACAACCGCGCCAGCGCTGGCGGCGGCGTCATCCAGGGCCAGGCCACCGTCACCGTCGCCACCGCGGCCGGCCCCTTCGTCGTCACCTCGCAAAATGTCGCGGGGCAATCCTTTGCCGGCGGCACGCAGGTTCTCGTCACCTGGAACGTCGCCGGCACCAATGGCAACAACATCAACACCAGCGCCGTCAACGTCCGCTTCTCGGCCGATGGCGGGCAAACCTTTCCCACCGTGCTGGCCGCCGGCGTGACCAACTCCGGCTCCGCCACCGTCAGCCTGCCCGTCATTTCCACCCCGCAGGGCCGCCTCAAGGTCGAGCCGACCAATTCCACCTACTTCGCGGTCAACGCGCAAAACTTTGCCGTTACCGGCGGCCCCGCGCCCACGCCGACCCCGACGC
>CALMOL010000004.1 GCA_937871685.1 uncultured Verrucomicrobiota bacterium | reverse complement strand
GGACGAGACCGGGCGCGGGGGACGCCTGTTCGTGGTCGCACGTCTCGGATGCATCGCCGCCTGGCGCCAATCGGAAGTTTGAATGTGGCCCATTCGGAAATCCGATGAGGCGGCGGATGGGTGGGTGGATAGGACCTACATGTCGTATAGGACGTATATGTCCTATGCAACGGTATCTCGGTCTGGAGCGATCACGCGGGCGCCATCCACACCTTCCGGGCCGCGGTGAGCACCGCGGCGATCGAGGGATCATCCGTCCGCGCGGGCAGGTGAATGAGCCACAGCGTCGTGCGGGCCACGTGCCCCGGCCAGATCACCACCTCGCCGGCCGCCTCGGCCTCGCGGGCGAGTTCCTCGCGGATCAGGCAGAGGCCCACGCCGGCGGCGACGAGGCTGCGCATCGAGCGCTCGTGGTCCGCTTGGATCACTTGGGATGGCTGCAATCCCTGCGTGGCGAACATCTCGCGGGTGAGGCGGGTCTGCGAGGTCGCGGGCGCCGTGCCGATCCAAGGCAGGGCGGCGATCCCGCGCCAGTCCGCGGCGGCGATCTTCTCCCGCCACGCGGCGGGGGCCGTGACGGCGTATCGGACAGGCGCGAGCGCCACCGCGGCGACCTCCGCCTCCGGCGCCGGCGAAAGGTAGTAGCCGATGTCCATTTCCCCGCGGCGCACCGCGTCGAGCACCAAGCCCGAGATGCTTTGGCGCGCCTCGACTTGCAGCAGCGGATGGCGCTCGAGCAGCAGGCGCAAGAGTTCTCCGAGACGGGTAAACGCCGGGTCAATGATCGTGCCGAGACGAACCAATCCGCTCAGCGCCCCGCGCCGGTTTCGGGCGTGAGCGAGGAGTTCGTCCGCCGCCGCGACGACGCGCTCCGCCAGCGGCAGAAACTCGCGCCCGGCCGGCGTTGGTTGAAGGCCGCTCGAGACGCGTTCGAAGAGGCGCGCCCCCAGTTCTTCCTCCAGCGCCTTGATCTGGTGAGAAACGGCCGGCTGCGACAGGTGCAACTGCTCGGCCGCCCGCGTGAGGTGGCGCAGGCGGAGCACGGTGACGAACGTGCGCAGTTGGTAGAGTTCCATGCCGCCAGGGGAAAGGGACGGCAGGTTATACCAACACGTGATCCGAGCGGCAACGGTCCATTGTTGTAGAGGCGGCTCTGCCCGCGCAGCGGACGTGCCGCCTCAAGCTTTCTCTCCGGGTGGCCGCCGCTCGCCGAAGAAGTCACAGGCGGCACGTCCGCATTCGCGGACAGAGCAGCCTCTACCACTTCAGCGCCCAACCGCAGCGGTCGCCGGCGCTTCCTCGCTCGCCTCGCGCGCGGGCAAACCGCGAGCGGCCGTGCGTTCGGCCCGGGCTTGCTTGGTCGAGCGCAGGTGGCGCATCACGGCCACCGAGATGAACAGAATGTCGGCGATCACGAACGCGGCGACATACGCCTCGCCCCCGATGCCGAAGCCGTAGGAATGCAGGCCGGCGCCGAGGATAAAGTTCACGCCATACCAGGCGAAGAGAATCGAGAGGAAGCAGACGCACGAGGCCACCGCCAGGCCAAAGTGCCCCCAGTAGCCGGCGATGCGCCCGTGCAACGCCACGATGTAGCAGAGCAGCGCAATGAACGCCGCCGTCTCCTTCGGATCCCAGCCCCAGAACCGGCCCCACGAATAGTTCGCCCACACGCCGCCGAGGATCGTGCCCGCCGCGAGCAGGAGAACGCCGAGCTGGATGATGCGGTAGTTCCAGAAATGCATCGCGTCGTTGCGCCGAGCCGCTTCCGGCCGCACGGCGTATTGCCACAGGAGGATGTGGCCGAAGGCCCATGCGAGCAGGAACGCCCCGTAGGACGCCGCGATGCTCAGCACGTGGATGGTGAGCCAGAAGTTGTCGCGCAGCACCGGCACGAGCGGGTCGATGTTCTCCGGCATCGCCGAGGGAAGCTGGAGCACCAGCGCGAGGCACAGCGCCGCCGCCGGCAGCGCCGCCACGAGATACACCGGCGTGCGGTAGCGCAGGAAGAAGATGAACCCGCAGGTCATCGCCACGAACGACACCCAGATCACGGACTCGAACATGTTCGTCACCGGCGGCCGGCCCGCGATGACGCAGCGCAGCGCGATGCCGGCCGCGTGCAGCGCGAAGCCGCCGAGTGCCGCCGTGAGGCCGATCCAGCGAAACGCGCGCGGCGACCCGGGCCGCGCCGCCCACACGCCCACGCCGATCAGCCCGATCAGGTAGAGCCACGCCGCGCGCTCGAAGGCGCGCAGGTGATTGTAGGTCGTCTCCACGCTGAGTTTGGACTCAGCCGGGTAGATGGCGGGCGAAAGCTCGCGCAGCGACAGGCGCAGGTTGCGCGACTCGGCGGTGAGCTTGAAGCCGTCCCCCTCGGAAAACGCGCGGGCCATCGCCTGGAGGTGCGAGAGCGGCTTGTCGAACTGCTCCTTGGTCCAATAGCGCGCGAAATCCGGCGGGATGACCCACGGCTCCTTGGCGGAGGACTTCGCCGGGACGAGGAGAAAGGAATTGCCCGAGACGATCGCGTTGAACAGGCCCAGGCGGCTCATCACGCTCTCGACCTCCTGCTCCATGCGGTCCAGCGGCGCCTTGTCGTCGGCCACGCGCTTTTGGTGCACGGCCTTGGCCAGCGGCTCCAGCCCGGGATTCTTCGCGAGCTCGGCGGGAGCGAAGCGCTTCTTGGCGGGATCGAGGCCGAGCTTCTCGAGCAATGGCCGGTGCGACACGAGGACGAAGGGCTCGTTCTGCCACTCGTGCGAGCCGATGAGCATCGAGAGGAGCCACTCATTGGCGGTCCAGGTGTGGCCGGCCTCCGACCGGAACGAGGCTCGGCCGGTGATGCGCAGCAGCGACTCGGTGGCGTAGGTCTCCACCGGCTTGCGGCGGCCACCGTCCTGGATGGCGAGCTTGCCGAACTCGTGGAAATCCTCCGGCTTGAGGTCCGTCGGCGAGGCGGCCTGGGCAGACGAAAGACCGATGAAAAGCAGCGCGCCGGCGAGGGCGGCGCGGAAGAAAGGACGCGAGGTCATGCGCTGCCGAAAATAGGGCGTGCCGCCGAGGCGACAAGCCCGAAGGCGGACAAGCCGCTCAGTGCAGCGGCTTCCAGCCGTCCGGCAGGCGATCCGTCTCAATGGGCTCGGCGTCCGGAATAGCTGCGAGGTATCGTTCCCACGCGTTCCAATCCGACTGACTCGCGTCCTTTTCCATCGCCGCGAAGGCACGGCGCGCCTCAAGGCGCTCAGCGACCAGCGAGACGACGAACTCTTCCAGGCTCACGCCCTCCGCGGCGGCCTGAGCCTGGGCCTCAGCGCGAATGGGCTCTGGCATTTCCAATGACAGCGGGGCACTCATGGCAGGTTCTTGATTCCCTGAAGAAATGCGGCTGGTCGGATCGCGGCAACCCCAAAGTCGCGCGTTCCCTCGGAGTCCCTAACGTTGTGCGTCACGATGAAGTGGCACCGGGCTGCCAGCGCGAGTTCAAAGACAAAGTCATCATCTGGATCACGCAAGAAAGGTCGCCAAGCGTAGTGGATGCGCTGCCGGTGGGTTGCGCTGGCCAAGGCGTTCAAAGCGCGCAGCACCTCGTCCCGGGTCTGACCTGCCGGCAGGTTTTCCGGCCGCGTCAAAACCGCCTTCCACTCCAGAAAAAGCGCCACCGAGAGACAGATCTGAAACCGCGGCGATGGAATCATCCGCACCAGGGCATAGCTAGCCCCAGCCCGCGAGCGCGCCGCCGCCACCATCAGCGACGTGTCAAAGACCACGCGGATCATCGCCCCTCACTCCGTCCCCTCGGCCCGCGAACGGGCGCCCTTCGGCGTGGGCCGCAGGTAGAAGATGATGAAGATGCCGGCGCAGAGGGTGAGCGAGCCGACCCATTTCAGCGACCAGCCCGGATCGCGCAGGATCTGGACGGAGGATTGGCCCAGGTTCTCGGGATTCCACGAGGTCTGCGAGATCTTGTAGGTCAGCCCCGAGAAGGTGTGCGCGATGGAGCCGGGATAATTGAACGGGTTGTTCATGTAAGCCTCGCCGGTGCCCGTGGCGCCGTCGCGGTCGGTCACGCGCACGGTAGCCTTGAAGCCGGCCGGCGTGTCGTTGCCCTCGTTTCGCTCCACTTCGAATTCCATCAGCTCCAGCGCGACGGGCAGCGAATGAATCCGAAAGCCGTAGGTGAGCGTCACCGGCTTCGGCTCGAGCGGCAGGCGCACCTGCCAGCCGGAGGGCACCCATTCCTCGCGCAGCTCCGCGCCGCGGCGGAGGCGGACGCGCACGCCCTCGGGGAAGCGCATGAGCTCGGCCTTCGACGGGCGCTCCTTCAGCACCGGGAAGAACTTCGTGAACTCCACCGCCGACGGCTGCGATTCCAGCGCCTCCAACTGCCAGTCCGCCCAGCCGGTGGCGATCTTGTCGCCGATCTTGAGCGCGCCGCGCGCGGGCGGGGCGCCGGGCGAGGCGCGCAATTCATACTGGAGCGCGCCGGAAGCGGGATCGGCCCAGATCGTCGCGGAAAGGCTCGTGGCCGATGGCGCGGCGGCGGTCGGGGCGGCGGGGCCGTTGAGCGGGTTGGCGGCCTCGGGCGGCGGCATGGTGCCGCGCACGCGCAGGAGCGCGGCGGGATTGCGCGGTTCCTCGGAGGCCGACTTGGGCTGGCCGTTCTCGAGGACGAAATCCGGCCAATACTCGACCAGTTGCACCCACAATTCCGCCGAGCCGAGCTGTTCCTCCTTGCCCTTGAGCTCGGCGGCCTCGAACTCCCAAGTCGCGCCGCGCCAGGTGACGACGACCTTCGGGCCGGTCGCGCTCGGCAGGAGCTTCACGGGCGCGCCGGAGGCCTCGGTGCCATCCGCGGGGCGGGCGACCTGCTCGCCGGGCTTCTGCGCGAAGACGACGATGTCCTCCTGCACGCGGCGGCCGCCTTTCACCGCCGGAGTCGCCTCGGCGGCGGGAGTGCCCGGCGCCGCGGCCGGAGCCGAGGGGGCGGCAGGCGCCGCTTCGGCCGCGGCCGGAGGCGCGCCGGGGAGCAGGCGCACCTGCGCGATGCCGAGGTCGAGCGTGTTGTTCTCGGGATTGTTGTCGGCAAGGAGCCAGCGCTCCATCGTCTGGTTGAGCCGCGGCGAATGGAGGCGCACGCGCGCGGCGGGGCGGCCCAAGCCGACCGCGACGAGCTTCGGCTCCAGCGCCGCGTCGCGCATATTGGCGTGGGCGATC
>CALMOL010000003.1 GCA_937871685.1 uncultured Verrucomicrobiota bacterium | reverse complement strand
GACCGGCTCGCCCCGGAAGGCGAGCGCGTCGTGGCCGTCATCTCCGGGCGCGACGACCCGCGGCCCGCGGCGTTGCTCCGGTGCGCCGAGGTGTATCTCCAGTTGGGTCGCCACGACGAGACGCGGGTGCTCCTTTCCGCGCTCGCGCCGCGGCTGACGAAACCGGAGCAGGAGAAATCCGTGCTCTGGAACCTGGCGATGTCCTATGCGCTCCAAGGGAAGCTAGAGCCGGCGATCGCTGCGCAGGAGAAGTTCGTCGCCAAGCACAAGGACGATCCTCTCAACGCGCCGCTCGCGCTGGCGCTCGGCAACCTGCTCACCTCGCGCGGCGACACGGCGCGCGCGCAGAAGTATCTCGACGAGGCCCAGCGCCTCGCGCCGCAGGGCGCGGTGGCGGAGGCCGCGGTGCTGGAGCGCGCCCGCGTCCTGGCCGCTTCCGCCAAGTGGGATGAAGCCTTGCGCGCCTTCGACGACTTCCTCAAGACGAACCCGAAGCCCGACGCCGCGGCCGCCGCCGAACTGGGCCGAGCGCGGATGCTGCGCTCGAAGGGTGATCTCCCCGGCGCGCTCACGGCCTTTGCGGCGCTGCGCGACAAATACGTCGGCAAGCCCGCCGCGGAGGAAGGGGCATTCTGGGTCGGCTACGTCAAGTTCGAGCAAAAGGACTTGGCCGGCGCGGCGACGGAGCTGCGCGCCTTTGCGCAGAAATTCCCGCGTTCGCCCTTCGCGCCGGCGGCGCTGCTCCAAGTGGCCAAGGCGCAACGCGCGCAGGGGCAGAAGGAACTCGCGCTGTCCACGCTCGCGGAACTGGTGCGCTCGTTCCCGCAGGCCAAGGAGACGACGCTCGCCTACTTCGAGCGCGCCGATCTTTACCAAGCGGACAACAAGCCGATGGAGCTGGCGGCGACCCTGCGCGAGTTCATCGAGAAATTCCCCGAGGACGAGAAGGTATTCACCGCCGTGGATGCGCTGGCGACTTCCGCCGCGAAGGCTGGCCGCGCCGACGAGGCCGCCGCGGCTTACGAGGACTTCGTCGCGAAGCATCCGAAATCCCCCGGCGCGCCCGGCGCCCTGCGCAAGTTGGCTGAATTGCATCGCGCAAACGCCGCTGCGCTCGGGCGCTACGCGGGTCTGGACGACGCGAAGAAATCCCAGTGGGCCGCCGCGCTCGACAAGAGCGCCGCCACGGTGCTCCGCCTCGCGAACGAATACGGGCGCGACCCGGCCGTGGCCGGCGCGGCCGACTCCTTTGCGGAAAGCCAGCTCATGCGCGCCGAGGCCGGCCTGATCCCCGGCGCGCAGGTGCCCGCCGCCATTGCCGCGCTGGCCGGCCAAGCGAAGGACGAGGCCGCCGCGAAGCGCCTTCGCTTCCGCGCCGCCGCGCGGGAATTCGTCGCGGGCGGCGATCCCGCGAAGGCGCTGGCCGCCATGAAGGCGAGCTACGACGAGTCGCTGGCGTATTCCGCCGCCGCCGTGGACGCCTACGTGCAGGCGCTCCTGCGCGCGGGCGACGCTCCCGCGGCCGAGCGCGCCGCGCTCAAGCTGGCCAAGGATTTCGCGCCGCCGGCGGGGATCGCGCCGAATGCTGCGCCGCGAGAAATTCAAGAGGCGCAGGCCGTGGCGCTCTACGGCCTGGCGAAGGCGGCGGAGGCGCGGCAGGACGCGGCGGGCGCGGGCCGGCTCTTCGACCAGTTGAAGCGCGAGTATCCGTGGTCGCCGAAGATCGCCGAGGCGAACCTCGGCATCGCGCTGAACCTGCGCGCGCAGAACAAGCCGGACGAGGCGCTGCAGCTCCTGGCCAACGTGGCGCGAGCGACGACGGCGCCGGCCGAAGTGCGCGCGCGGGGCATGATCGCCACGGCGCAGATCTTCGAGGCGCAGGGCAACCTGAAGGGCGCGATCGACACGTATTTGAAAGTGGCGACGTTCTACCCCGCCACCGCGCAGGCGGCCGACGGATTGCTCACGGGCGGGAAGCTGCTTGAGAAGCAGGCCGCCGCGCTCACCGAGCCCGCCGAGAAGGCGCGCCAGCTTGGGATCGCGAAGAAGGCGTATGAGGATCTGCTCGCGAAGCACCCGTCTCATCCCGGTGCCGAGGAAGCCCGCCAGCGGCTGGTGGGATTGGGGAAGTAAGGAACGGCGGTAGGGAGGTTTACGGGAGGAGACCAGCATTGTGGAGTGCGGGAGCTTGCTCCCGCTTTCCTGCCGCTTGGCAACCCAGCGGGGTCCGCAAAGTTCCGACCGCCCTTCACCGCCACGGCGGCAGGACAGCGGTGGCAAGCCACCGCACTCCACAGCTTCGGCTTCGCCTCCGCAGGAATCGTGGCCTCAGAAATCATCCGGCACGCTCACGCGGTCGATCTTGATTCTCGCGAGGGTTTTCACCTGGGCCGCGGTCGCCCTCCGCTCGAACCAAGCGGCGGAGCACCAAGGGTATTGAGTCGCCACCGGAACCAAGCCGTGCCGCACGGCGTTCTGCTGGACGTAGGCCAAGCGCGCGAAATACGAGCGGTCATTGGTCAGCGCGGTTTCCCAGAAGTTGTGCCAGACGCGACGGCCCGGCGTCGTGTCGCGTCGATTGAGGGCAATCGCGGTGCGCGAATGCAATTCACGCAAAAAGCGTCGCATCGCCCCATCCGCCGGGACTTGGGCAACCATGTGGTAATGGTTCGGAAACACCGCCCACGCCTGGAGCCGCAAGCCATGCTCGGCCGCAATGGAAAGCAGCGCCTGATGGAGCATCCGCAGGCGCGGGCCATCCGCGAAGAGCATGGCCTTCTGATAAGCCGCCGCCGTGACGATGTAAGCCCCGGCCTCGCCCAGCCGATGCTCGGGCGCGTGCGGCCACGGCGCTTGGCTCGGATCGACGTCCGCTCCGGCCTCAGGAGCCTCGGACGCGCGCATCGGCCTTACTCCCGCCCGATGATCTCGTCCTCGTCCTCCTTCGAGAGCTCGCGGCAGATGCTCACGTATCGCTTGTAGGCCGTGATGATGAAGTAGGGCGACACGCCCCCCTCGTAGAGGAACTGGTAGTCCACCCACAGCAGCGTGGGCTTGGGCATGCAGAAGCGCACCAGGATCTTCCGGTCGTTCAGGCGGTTGATCCACTGGAGCTTGTGCTCCTCGGAGAAGGTGGTCCGCATCGGCCACAACGAGAAGAACGTGATGAGCTTCCGGTCTTCCTCGACCTTGACGACGGTCACCACGCCGTCGTCGCGCACCACCAAGTCGTCGTCCGCGTCACGCTCCGGCTTGAAGAAGGCGGAGCGGAAGAGCTCTTCCAAACGTTCCTTGGAAATCTCGTCGTCGGGGATGGGCTCGAACATGAGGCGCATGATGAAAGGCCGAGAAAGAAAGGATGGAGGATGGCAGCCGGCGCACAACCGGAATGAGGCTCGAAGGACAGAGGTTGAAGGGGAATCGCCGAGGGCGGGGGACCACGCTCCGCCTCCCGCCTAAGCGCGGAACAGCACGGTCTCCTTGCGGAACATCTGCGTCGTGCCCCACAGGGCCAGCGCGGCGAAGAACGAGATCGAGCCAAGCGTGAGCGCGATCTCCGGCCAGGGCCACTCCCCGCCGAACACCTCGCGCGAGACCATCGAGACATTCAGCACGGGAATGAGAGCGATCTTCCAGTTCAATTCCATTCCCGGCAACAGGCCGATCACCGCCGGGATGATCGCCGCGAAGACGAGCGGGGCGGCGTAGGTCTGCGCCTCTCGCGATGACCGCGCGAACACCCCCAGCGCCAGCAGCCCAGCCGAGAAGAACACCGCCAGCGGCACCAGCAGCACCACCACCGCGCCGACGGACGCGGGCGAGATGGTCAGGTCAGCCAATCCGCTCGCCTTCGGGCCGAAGATCGCCGCCATCGCACCGCGCCCCAGCAGCCACCACGCGGTCATCGAGGCCATCGAGAACAGCGCGGTGCCCAGCGAGAACGCCGTCACGGTGAGGAACTTGCCCACCGCGATCTGGCGGCGCGACACGGGCGAGGAAAGAAGCGTTTCCATCGTGCCCCGCTCCTTCTCGCCGGCCGTGAGGTCGAAGGCTGGATACATCGCGCCCGTCAGGCACAGGAGGATGATGAGGTAAGGGGCGATGCTGCCCACGCGCGAGCCTTGCACCTTCTCGGGCGGCGCCACGTTGACCCGGCGCGTGTCCACGGGCCGCAGCAGCGCGGGCGTTTGGCCGGCGGCCGCAAGGCGCGCGAGCACCACGCGCTCCTTGAGCTCGCCAAAGAAGCCCTCCAGCGCGGACGCGGCGATCTTGGAGCGGAGGTCGCCCTCGTGGTAGTGGATCTTCACTGGCACCGGCTCGCCGCCGCGGGCGAGGCGCGCGTCGAAGTCGTCCGGCAACTCCACGGCGGCGCGCACGCTTTTCGCGGCGACCCGCTCGCGCCAGTCTGCCGGCGTGGGAGCGACCACGGTCACGCGACCCAGCTTGCCGAGCTCGGCGCGCACGGCTGGCGACGCCCCGGCGCCGACCAGAGCCACCTCGGAGGTGTCGCTCATCGCCTTGCCGACGATGCCAGCCGAAACTCCCCCGATGATCAACAGCAGCAGCGGCAGTCCCATGGTGGGCAGCACGAAGGTGGTGATGATCGCGCGCCGGTCGCGGAGGAGTTCACGCAGTTCCTTGTGGAAAACCGCGAGGATAGGCTTGAGAGCGTAGGGGGACATGGCCGAGGTGAATCGAAGATCGTGAATCGTGAGCCGAGCGAAGCGAGACAGCCAGGGCGAAAGGGGCAATGGTCGCAAGCGGGATGCGTCACGGATGACTGTGATTAAGCCCGACAAGCCGAACGCTCCCACGGTGGTGCGTCACTTCCGACGATTCACTATTCACCATTCACGATTCACCTCCCTCACCGCCTACGATCCGCACGAAAGCGTCCTCCAGGTCCTCCCCCTCCCGCCGCAAATCCTCGGGCTTCCCCTCGGCCAGCAGGCGGCCACCGTGGATGACGCCGACGCGATCACAAAGCTTCTCGGCCTCATGCATGATGTGGGTGGAATAAATGACGGCCTTGCCGGCGCCGCGGCACTCGCGGACAAAGGCGAGGATCGAGCGTGCGGTCATCACGTCGAGCCCGGTGGTCGGCTCGTCGAAAATCATCACCGGCGGATCGTGGATGAGCGTGCGCGCGATCGAGACGCGCTGCTTCTGCCCGGTGGAAAGCTTGTCGCAGCGGCGGTCCTCGAAGGCGCGCATTTCCAGGCGATCGAAGAGGCGTGCGGATCGCTCGCGGATGATCTTCTCGCTCAAGCCGTGCAGGCGGCCGAAGTAGCGCACGGTCTCGCCGGCCGTCAGCCGGGAGTAGAGCGCGGTGGCGGTGGAAAGAAACCCCACGCAGGCGCGGGCCTGGTCTGGCTCGGCCACGGAATCATGCCCGCCGACCATGGCCGAGCCGCCGGTGGGGCGAAGCATCGTAGCGAGCATGCGAAGGGTGGTTGTCTTCCCCGCGCCGTTCGCGCCGAGCAGGCCGTAGATCTCGCCGGGCCGGCAGGTGAAGGTCACGTCCTGGACTGCCTGCACGGGCGGCTTGCCGGGATAGGTCTTGGACAGGGCGCGCGCTTCGATCATGCGGGGGCTGTCATGATTCCGCGAAGCCGGCGCGACGCAAGGCACGCGGCGGTCACGCGAATGATCGGGAAATTCCGGCGACTGCCGCCGCGCGGCGCGTCCCGTCCCGTCGAGCGCGAAATTTGCTCGACAGCGCGGGGCACGGTCCGTCATCGTGCCGGCCGGCTTTTCTTCCACCCAGCCATCCCTCCCCATGAACCGCTACTTCGTCGAATTCATCGGCACTTTTTTCCTCTTCCTCACTATCGGCACCACGGTTTCACTCGGGGCGCCGGGAGTGATTCCCCCCATCGCCATCGGCGTCGCGCTGGCGGTGATGATCTACGCGGGCGGCCACATCTCGGGCGCGCACTATAATCCCGCGGTCACGCTGGCCGTCACGCTGCGCGGTGCGGCGAAGATGGGCGACATGCTGCCTTACATGCTCTTCCAGGTCCTGGGTGGCCTGGGCGGCGCGGTGGTGGCGAGATACCTCACCGGCAAGCCGCTGGTGGCAGCGGCGCCATTTCCGGCGCTTGGGCCGGTGCTCGTCGCGGAGGTCCTGTTTACCTTTGCGCTCTGCTGGGTAGTGCTCAACGCGGCCACCGCCAAGGCGAACCAAGGAAACTCTTTCTATGGCCTGGCCATCGGCGGCACCGTGATGGCGGGCGCGTTCACGGTGGGCGGGATCTCGGGCGGCGCGTTCAACCCGGCGGTCGCCATCGCCGCGGCAGTCCAAGGGCTACTGCCGGCCTCGCAGGTGTGGGCGCACGTCGTGGCCGACTTTGCGGGCGGAGCGCTGGCCGCGATCGCGTTCAAGTCGCTGAGCACGCAGGACAGTTGAGGGGTCAGACCGCTGGGGGCTCGGTGGTGCCGCCGCAGGCGGCTCGACCGAGCGTCTGAACGAATGAAAGCCAACGAAAAAGGCAGGCCTTATGGGGCCTGCCTTTGAAGAGGAACGAAAGCGGGAATGGCGCGGTCAGCGCGAGTAGAGCTCGACGATCAGCTGCTCGTTCACCACCGGGGCAATCTCCTCGCGCGAGGGCACGCGGGTGAGCTTGCCGGAAAGGTTGTCGCGGTTCACGTCCATCCAGTCAGCCACCGGGGCGATCTGGGTCAGCTCGGCGTTGCGCGTGCCCAGTTGCTTGGAGCGCGGACGCTCGCGGACGGCCACGATGTCGCCGGGCTTCACCTGATACGAGGAGATGTCCACCTTGCGGCCGTTCACCTGCACGTGCCCGTGACCAACCATCTGGCGTGAGGCGCGGCGGGTGTTGGCAAAACCCATGCGGAAAACCACGTTGTCCAGGCGACACTCCAGGAGCTGAAGCATGATCTCGCCGGTCACGCCGCGGCGCGCCGCGGCGATCTCGTAGTAGCGGCGGAACTGGCGCTCCAGCAGCCCATACATGATGCGGAGCTTCTGCTTTTCCGCGAGGGCGATGCCGTAGTCAGATTGCTTGCGGCGCGAGCCCTTCGGGCCGTGCTGGCCAGGAGGGTAGTTCTTGCGCTCCAGCGCCTTCGACGGGCCGAAAAGCGGGATACCGTAGCGACGGGAGACCTTGGACTTGGGTCCAGTATAGCGGGCCATGATGAAATCGGGGCGAGAAATGAAAAGGTCAGACGCGGCGCGCCTTCGGCGGGCGGCAGCCGTTGTGGGGCACGGGGGTCACGTCGCGAATGATCGAGACCTCCAGGCCCACGGCTTGGAGCGCGCGGATGGCTGACTCGCGGCCGGCGCCAGGACCCTTCACTCGGACCTCGACCTCGCGCAGGCCGTGGCCCATCGCTTGACGGGAAGCATCCTGCGCCGCGACCTGCGCCGCGTAGGCAGTGCTCTTGCGCGAGCCCTTGAAGCCGACCTTCCCGGCCGACGACCAAGCGATCACGTGACCGGCGTGGTCGGTGATGGCGATGGTGGTGTTGTTGAACGTGGCCGTGATGTGCACGATGCCGGACGGGATGTTCTTGGAACCTTTGGCTCGGACGATCTTCGGCTTGTCGGCGTTGCCCTCATCAAGGATGTCCTTTGCGGTGGGCGCCGGGGCGGCAGTCGTGGCCGCGGCGGCAGGGGCAGGAGCGGCGGCGGACGCCGCGCCCTTGGCGGCGGCAGGCTTCGCTTTGGCAGGAGCCTTGGGCTCCGCGGCGGGCTTCGTGGTTTCGTCGGGCATGGAAAGAGGTCTTGAGGCTTGAAATCGAGCGACGCGGCCGGCTTATTTTTTGCCGCCCTTGGCATCCTTGGCGCGCTGCACGCCCACGGTCTTGCGCGGGCCCTTGCGCGTGCGGGCGTTCGTCGAGGTCCGCTGGCCGCGCACAGGCAGCGAGCGGCGGTGACGAATGCCGCGGTAGGAATTGATGCCTTGGAGACGCTTGAGATTAGCCTGTAGCTCGCGGCGCAAATCGCCTTCGATGGGCAGCTTGCTCGCTCCGATGGCAGCCACGATCTCGGAGATCTGCTGCGGGGTCAGGTCCTTGGCGCGAACGTTCGGGTCAATGTTCGCCGCCTCCAGGATGCGCATGGAGGTCGAGTGACCGAGCCCATAGATGTAGGGCAGGGAAAACTCGATCTTCTTGTTACCGGGAATTTCGACGCCGAGGAGACGAGGCATAAGAGGAAGAAACGGGAGGAGGAAGCGAGAAAAATCAGCCCTGGCGTTGCTTGTGGCGGGCATTCGCGGAGCAAATCACGCGGACCACGCCTTTGCGCTTGATGATCTTGCAGGAATCGCAGAGACGCTTGACGGAGGCGCGAACTTTCATGGTGGAAGGAAGTTGGAAGAGAAAAATCGGGGGACAAAAATCCGCCGGCGAAGCGGCTTCGGCCGGCGGAAGCGATGCGCCTGAAGGCGCGCCCACAATCAACGATGGCGGAATGTGATCCGGCCCTTGGTCAAATCGTAGGGGGACATCTCTACCATCACTTTGTCCCCTGGCAAGATGCGAATGAAGTGCAGGCGCATTTTTCCGGAGATGTGCGCCAGGATGCGGTGGCCTCCCTCGAGCTCCACCCGGAACATCGTGTTGGGCAGCTTCTCTACGATTTTGCCAGCGACTTCGATGGAGTCTTTGCGCGCCATGTCAGGATTTCAGGTTCTCCTCGGGTCACGAGGACGGTGTGTTCGAAGTGGGCCGAGGGCATTCGATCGGCCGTGACGGCGGTCCAACCGTCGCCCAGGACCTGGACGCCGGCGCCACCCATGTTGACCATCGGCTCGATGGCGAGAGTCATGCCGGCCCGGAGCCGCGGGCCGGAGCCGCGCTTGCCAAAATTGGGCACCTGCGGCTCCTCGTGGAGCTTGCGGCCGACGCCGTGGCCGACGAACTCGCGCACGACGGAATAGCCGTGGCGGCGCGCGAAGTTCTCGATCTCCCAGCAAAGGTCCCCCAGGCGCGCGCCCTCGCGGGCGAACGGGATGGCGTGGTAGAGCGCGTCCTCGGTGGCAGTGAGCAGGCGCTGCACGTCCGGGGCAACGAGGCCGACCGCGACGGTGGTGGCGTTGTCGCCCACCCAGCCCTCGCGGAAGATGCCCACGTCGAGCTTCACGATGTCGCCGTATTGCACCCGGCGCTGGCCGCCGATGCCGTGGATGATCTCCTCGTTGACCGAGATGCAGATGTGGCCAGGAAAGCCCTTGTAGCCGAGGAACGCGCTCTTGCAGCCGGCCTCGCGAAAAAGCTGCGCGGCGTATTGGTCCACCTCGCCGGTGGTGACGCCCGGCCGCACGAAGTCGGCGATCTGGTCGAGGATCTGCCCTGCCAGCCGGCCGGCTAGGCGCATCATGTCGATCTCGCGCGCGGTCTTGATCGGAATCATGCGAAGTCGCTCGCGAAGCCAGCCGGGAAGAAAAGGAGGCATGGCGACGACATTCGCCCGCCCGAGGAAGGGTTCAACGCTGGGCGAAGAGGAAAGCCACGAGGCCGATCACCACCGCGGCGCCGGCCACGTAAAGCCACAGGAACCTGCCCTGCTTGTCGGCCTCGGCGCGGTTGACCACGCCGCCGCCGTAGCGGTTGACGCGCACCTTGCCGCGGCGCAGGAAGCCGTCGTATTGCTTCTCAAGGAGCTTCGTCTCGAGCTGACGCATGGTGTCGAGCGTCACGCCCACGAGAATGAGCAGCGACGTGCCGCCGAAGAACTGCGCGGT
The DNA here is from genome assembly GCA_937871685.1 of uncultured Verrucomicrobiota bacterium. GTDB lineage: Bacteria > Verrucomicrobiota > Verrucomicrobiia > Chthoniobacterales > SZAS-18 > SZAS-18. The sequence continues at coordinate 7,934 of CALMOL010000003.1, read as the reverse complement.
GGTGTAGGGCACCTTCATCCATTCCGCGATCATCTGCGGCAAGATGGCGATGAGGGTCAGGAAGATGGCGCCGGCGAAGGTGAGCCGGCTCATCGTGTATTCGAGGAAATCAGCGGTGGGCTTGCCCGGGCGCTGCCCGGGGATGTAGCCGCCCTGCTTCTGCAGGTCCTCGGAGATCTGGGTGGTGTTGAACTGCGTGGCGACCCAGAAATACGAGAAGAAGAAGATCAGCACGCCGTAGAGCACATAGTGCAGCCAGCCCGAGGCGAGCATCTGGGCGATGTAGTTGGCCGTCGGCGAGTTGGGGAACATCATCCCGATGATCGTGGACGGGAAGATGAGGATGGCCTGGGCGAAAATGATGGGCATCACGCCCGCGTAGTTGACCTTGAGCGGCAGGTATTGCGTGGCGCCCTGGAACATCTTGCGGCCGACGACGCGCTTGGCGTATTGGATCGCAATCTTGCGCTGGCCCTGGGTGACGGCGATCACCCCCGCGATCACGAAGATCAGGAACGCCACCATCACCACGAGCACGAAGGGCGAAACGGCCTGAGCCGCCTGCTGGCCCTCGCTCGGGATGAAGGTGCGCCAAGCCTGGATCAGGGCGGCGGGCAGGCGCGCCACGATGCCCACGGTGATGATGAGGGAGATGCCGTTGCCGATGCCCTTGTCGGTGATCTGGTCACCCAGCCACATGAGGAGCATGGTGCCAGCGGTGAGCGTGATGATCGTCAGGATGCGAAAGCCCCAGCCTGGATTTGAGACGAGCGGGACGCCAAGCTTGGAGATGGTATCGCCGATGCCAGGCAGGAAGGGGTTCGAGGTCGGGTTCTCGAACGACAGGGCCAGCAAATAGCCCTGAAAGAGGCAGAGCACGAGCGTGGCGTAGCGCGTGTATTGCATGATGCGCTGCCGGCCGCCGTCCTCGCGGGCGAGCTTGCTCAGGCGCGGGATCACCGCGGTGAGAAGCTGGATCATGATCGAGGCCGAGATGTAGGGCATGATGCCCAGCGAGAAAATGGCGCAATTCTCCAGCGCGCCGCCCGAGAAGATGTTGAAGAGCGCGGCCACGGTGCCGCCCGCGCGCTGGTTCAGGTCGTTCAGAAACCACTGGTGGAGCACCGCCACGTTCACGCCCGGAGAAGTGATCTGCGAGCCGATGCGCACGATGACGATCACGGCGAGCGTGTAGAGCACGCGCGAGCGCAGCTCGGGGATGCGGAAGAGATTGGCGAAGGCGGAGATCATCTAGGACGCGGGAGGAAAGGGTTTGCCGCAGAGGCGCAGAGAATGAAAGGGATGAGACCGTTGGGTGAGGGCCGGCGGCGCAAAAGTGAACTCTGAACGGGTTCTTTTCCTTCGGCCTCTGCGTCCTCTGCGTCTCTGCGGCTAAATTTCGGGGGAGAAAAGGGAAAGGCGAGGGCAGCCGGGCATCAAGCGCCGCGGCAGCTCCTCGCCTTTGGGGAGCGGGAGGTCACTTGGCCGGCGCGGACTGGGCAGAGGCCGTCGGGCGACGCTCCTTCTTGCCCTCGCGCACGGTGCGCATGGGCTTGAGATCCACGCTGCCGCCGGCCGCCTCGATCTTGGCGCGGGCGCCAGCGGTGACGTGCGAAAGGGTGACCTCAAACTTGCGCGTGGTGTCGCCGGTGGCGAGGAGCTTCACACCATCGATCTTCTTGCGGTCGCCGCGAACGATTCCGTGCGCACGCAGCGTGGGCTCGTCCACGCGGGTAACGTCGGCGGGAAGCTTCTCCAGCTTCTCCAGGGTAACCTCGAAGATGCGGATGCGGCGGGCGTTGTTGTTGAAGCCGCGCTTGGGCAAGCGGCGGTAGAGGGGCATCTGGCCGCCCTCGAAACCGATGCGGATGGAGCCGCCGGAGCGGGCCTTCTGACCCTTGTGGCCCTTGCCGGAAGTCTTGCCGTGACCGGAGCTTTCGCCGATGCCCAGGCGCTTGCGCGGCCGGCGGGCCTTGGGGTTGGGGCGGATGTCGTGGAGCTGCATAAATTCGGTTGGGGCACCTAGGCGCCGGACCTGTGGGCGGAATTACGCGGCCGCGGCGGCCGGTGCGGGCTGGGCCGGTGTCCTCTGCATGCCGCGGATCTTCATGATGGTGTCACGGCTGCGGAGCTGAAGCAGGGCTTCGAGCGTGGCTTTCACCACGTTGGCGTGGTTGGCCGAGCCGAGGGACTTGCCAAGGATGTCCTTGATGCCCGCAGCCTCGACCACGGCGCGCACGGGGCCACCGGCGATGACGCCGGTGCCGGGCGAGGCCGGGCGCAGCAGCACGCGGCCACCGCCGTGCTCGCCCCAAACCTCGTGGGGAATCGTGGCGTTGTTGAGCGCGACCTTTTTCATCGAGCGGCGCGAGGAATCGGAACCCTTGCGGATCGCCTCGGCCACTTCGTTGGCCTTGCCGAAGCCGTAGCCGACGCGCCCTTGGCGGTCGCCGGTGACGATCAGCGCGGAGAACGAGAAGCGGCGGCCGCCCTTCACCACCTTGGCGCAGCGGTTGATGAAGACGACCTTCTCGATGATGCCGTCTTTGGCGTCGTCGCCGCCTTGATTGTCGCGGCGACGGCCGCCGTCACGACGGGGGCCGGAGCCACCGGAACCGGAGCGATTGGAAGGAGGGGGCATGGGAAAGAAAAGTGGGGTTTAGAACTCGAGGCCGGCGGCGCGCGCGGCGTCGGCGAGGGCCTTGACCTTGCCGTGGTAGATGAAGCCGCCGCGGTCGAAGACAACGCGCTTGATGTCCTTGGCGATGGCCTGCTCGGCCACGGCTCGGCCGACCTTCTCAGCGTTGGCGACGTTCGCGCGGGCGGTCTCGCCGCCGAGGATGCCGTCCTTCTTCGTGGTGAAGACGTGCACGAGCGTGCGCGAGGCCTCGTCGTTGACCACCTGCGCGTAGATGTGCCGGCCGGAGAAATGGACGGAGAGGCGCGGGCGCTCGGCGGTGCCAGCGACCTTGCGGCGGATGCGCTGATGGACGGCCCGGCGGGAGGCCTTGCGATGGATCGGCTTGATCATGGAAGCGGGGGCGTTGAGAGCGGTTACTGAACGGTCTTGCCTTCCTTTTTCTGCACCTTCTCGCCGGCGTAGCGGACGCCCTTGCCCTTGTAAGGCTCCGGCGGGTAGAAGGCGCGGATATCGGCGGCCACTTGGCCGACGAGCTGGCGATCAAAGCCCTCCACCTTGATCTTGGTGCCGTCGGCGACCGTGATCTTGATGCCGTCCGGGACGGGGAAGAGCTGCTCGTGGCTTTGGCCGAGCGAGAGGTCGAGATTCTTGCCCTTCAGCGCGGCCTTAAAGCCGACGCCCTGGATTTCCAAGTCCTTAGAAAAGCCGGTGGAAACGCCGGTGATCATGTTGTTCACCAGCGCACGGGCGAGGCCGTGGCTGGCGCGGCTCTGCCGGTCGTCGCCCGCGCGCTCGAAGGCGACGGACTTGCCGGCCTCCACCTTGGCGGTGATGGACGAGGGCAGCGTGTAGGCGAGCTTGCCCTTGGGGCCCTCGACGGCGACGCGGCCGTCCTGGCCCACGGCAAGCTTCACGCCGGCGGGGATGTCGATGGGCTTTTTGCCGATGCGGGACATGGCGGTGGAATCTGGGGGCTTAGTAAACCTCGGCGAGGAGCTCGCCGCCGACGTTCTGCCGGCGGGCTTCGCGTCCGGAAAGGACGCCCTGCGGAGTGGAGAGAATGGTGATGCCGGCACCGCCAAGGACGCGCGGAACCTCGGTCGCGCCAACGTAGCGGCGGCGGCCGGGCTTGGACACGCGGCGCAAGGAGGCAATGGCGAAGGTGCCGTTCACATACTTGGCCTGGACGTGGAGGGTCTTCTTGTTGCCGGGATGCTCCTCGACCTTGTATGCGCCGATGTAGCCCTCCTTTTTAAGGACGCGGGCGATGTCCTCCTTCATGCGCGAGTGTGGGAGGGCCAGATCAGCGAGACCGGCGCGCCCGGCGTTGCGCAGGCGGGTCAGGAAATCAGCGATGGGATCAGTCGAAAGGCTCATGGCGTCGAAAATCGGGGGGAAGAGCGGCTCAGGCGGCAGCGGGGGCCGGCAGCTTGCGGTCGGAGAAGGGGAAGCCCAGCTCAGTGAGGAAAGCCTTGGCCTCGGCGTCCGTGTTGGCAGAGGTGACGATGGTCACGTCGAAGCCGATGTTGCGCTTGATCTTGTCGAGCTCGATCTCGGGGAAAATGGCCTGGTCCTTTACGCCGAGCGTGTAGTTGCCGTGGCCGTCAAAGGCGCGCGGCGAAATGCCACGGAAGTCGCGGATGCGCGGCAGGGCCATCTTCACGAGGCGCTCGACGAACTCATACATCCGCGTGCCGCGCAGGGTCACGCGCGCGCCGATGGGCTGGCCCTTCCGGAGCTTGAAGTTGGAGATGGACTCCTTCGCACGAGTCTCGGCTGGCTTTTGGCCGGTGATCGTGGTGAGGTCGTTGATCGCGTCCTCCAGGGCGGCTTTGGGATCAGACGCGGAGCCGACCGACGTGTTCACCACGATCTTGATCAGCTTCGGCACGGCGAGGTTGTTCTTGTAGCCCTGCTTCTCCTTGAGGGCAGGAACAACCTTGTCGCGGTATTCGGAAAGCATCGCGGGCGTGGCAGACATAGACGGCGGAAAAAGGGGGCGAAGAGGACGGGAATCCGCGAGGTGCGGACGGGAAAAAGATTATTTCTTGGCAGGCTGCGCGGCGGCCTTATGGTCGTATTTTTCGAGCACGCGCAGGTTGGAAATGTGGACGGAGCCCTCGCGGGAGAGAATGCCGCCATCGGGATTCTGCGGCGACTTGCGCGTGGCCTTCTTGACCATGTTCACGCCCTCGACGTAGGCACGCAGCTTCTGGCGATCCACGCGCAGGATGCGGCCCGTCTTGGTCTTGTGGTTGCCGGAGATGACCTCCACCACGTCGCCGGAACGGACGTGGAACTTCTTCTGCACCGGAATGCGCTTGGGCTTTTTCATGGCGAGTTGAGTCAGATGACCTCCGGAGCGAGGGAGATGATCTTCATGAAGTTGCGGTCGCGCAGCTCGCGGGCGACCGGCCCGAAGATGCGGGTGCCGCGCGGGTTCTGGTCCTTGTCGATGATGACGATGGCGTTGCTGTCGAAGCGCAGCGAAGAACCATCGGCGCGCGACACGGGCTGGCGGGTGCGCACGATCACGGCGCGGACGACCTCGCCCTTCTTCACGGTGCCGCCGGGGGAGGCTTCCTTGACGTTGGCGGTGATGATGTCGCCGACGCGGGCATAGAGGGTGCGCTTGCCGATCACGCCGATCATCGTCGCCTTCTTGGCGCCGGTGTTGTCGGCCACGTCGCACCAGGAGCGGATTTGAAGCATGGGAAAAAGAAGCGGGAAATTTCGGTGGACGCGACCGGGGCAGAGATCAGTGCTTGAGCACTTCCAGCAGTTCCCAGCACTTGAGCTTGGACAACGGGCGGGTCTCGCCGATGCGGACCGTGTCGCCCTCGCTCGCCTGCTCCTGGTCGTCGTGCGCGTAGAACTTCTTGCGGTGCTTGACGATCTTGCCGAAGCGCGGGTGCGGCTTCCGGGTGGTCACCTGGACCACGATGGTCTTGGTCATCTTGTCGGAGACCACGAGGCCGACGCGCGTCTTGCGGATGGGCGCGGGCTTCGAGGGCGAAGCGGGAGCTTCAGCAGTGGCGGCGGGAGAGGAATCGCTCATGGCGGGGAAAACGGGAAACGCGCGGTGACGGCGACAATTACTTCGAGGCCGGCGTGGCGTTTTCGCCCTTGCGCTCGGTGAGAATCGTGAGGCAGCGGGCCACGTCCTTGCGGTTGGCGCGGAAGCGGTGCGGTTTCTCGAGCTGGCCGAGTTGCTGCTGCACGCGCAGATTGAAATTGTCCATCTTGAGCTCCTTGACCTTGGTTTGGAGTTCCTCGTCGGAGAGCTGGCGGAGATCGGCGGCCTTCATGGCGTCAAAGAAAAGCGGATGGAAAAGGAAGGGGAAGTCAGGCCGCGTGCGCGTGCTGGCGGGCAATGAAACGGGTGCGGATCGGCAGCTTGGCGGCCGCGAGGCGCATGGACTCGCGGGCGACGGCCTCGGACACGCCGTCCACCTCAAAGAGGAGGTTGCCGGGCTTCACCACGGCGACCCAATACTCGGGCGCGCCCTTGCCCTTGCCCATGCGGGTCTCCGGCGGGCGGGCGGTCACGGACTTGTCGGGGAAAATCTTGATCCAAAGCTTGCCCTTGCGCTTCATGTTGCGGTTGATCGCCACGCGCGCGGCCTCGATCTGCGTGTTGGTGATCCACGCGCGGTCGGTCGTCTGGAGGCCGTATTCGCCAAAGGCCAGGGACACGTTGCGCGTCGCGAGGCCGGCGCGGGAGCCGCGCTGGGTCTTGCGATACTTCACTCGTTTGGGCATCAGGGCCATGATCGAATTCCTCCGGGGAGATGGGGTTGGGCGATGAAGCGGGCGGACGCCTTAGGCGGTAGCCTCGGACGGCTCGGCGGGCTGCGGCTGCTGGTTGTCCGCGGGGGTGTTTTTGCACAGCCAAGTCTTCACGCCGATGCTTCCATACATCGTGCGCGCCTCAGCAAAGCCGTAATCAATGTTGGCGCGCAGGGTGTGCAGCGGCGCCTTGCCCTCGCGCATCACCTCGGTGCGGGCGATCTCAGCGCCACCCAGGCGGCCGGAAGCGCGCACCTTGATGCCTAGCGCGCCGAGCGTCATGGAAGCCTGGATGCCCTTCTTCATGGCGCGGCGAAAGGAAATGCGCCGCTCCAACTGCGCCGCGATGTTCTCGGAAACGAGCTGCGCGTCGAGCTCGGGCGTCTTGATCTCGAAGATGTCGATCTTGACCTGCTTGCCGTTCGACATCGCGGAAATTTCCTTGGTCATCGTCTCGATCTCCGAGCCCTTGCGGCCGATGACGAGGCCGGGCCGCGCGGTGTGGATCGTCACGCGGATGGAGTTCCACGCCCGCTCGATCACAATCTTGGCGACGGCGGCCTGGAGAAGCTTCTTCTTGACGTAATTCCGAATCTTGAGGTCACCGTGAAGCATCTCCGGGAACTCGCGCTTGGATGCAAACCAGCGCGAGCGCCAGTCTTTGTTGACCGCGAGGCGGAAGCCGATCGGATTGACTTTCTGTCCCATGAGAAGCGTTTGGAGTGGGTCGAGGAAGAAGGCGGGGAAAAGGGATCAGGCCTGCGCGTGGCCGGCCGGGGCGGTCTCGCCGGTGGGCTTCGCAGTTTTCTTGGCCGTCCGGGCGGCGTGCTTGGCGCGCAGCTCCACCTTGCGGGCCTCGCGGGCCTCCTTGCGGGAAGTCGCCGGGATCTCGATCTCGTCGGTGACGATGATCGTGATGTGCGAGGAGCGCTTGCGGATGGGCGAGGCGGAGCCGCGGGCGCGCGGCATGATGCGCGAGAGCGTGGGCCCCTCGCCGACGACCGCTTCCTTGATGACCAGACGGGCCGGATCGAGGTTGTGGTTGTTCTCGGCGTTGGCGATGGCGCTCTTGAGCGTGCGGCCCACGAGGATGGCCGCCTTGCGCGGCGTGAAGTTCAACACGTCGATGGCCTCGCCGGCCGGCAATCCCTGGATGGCGCGAGTGATCTCGCGCGTCTTGTAGGGCGAGATGCGGGCGTGGCGGTGAATGGCGCGGACTTCCATGACGGAAAACGGGATGCAGGCAGGCGGCAGGACGAAAGGGGTCGGGACAGTAGCAGGTGAAGAAAACTTCGCAAAAAATCTTTCAAAAATCTGCCGATTGGCTTCGGCTGGCCGGCTGGGGCAGCGCCGGGAAGCAAGGCGGCAGCAGGCCGCGCGCGATGTCATGGACGCTCGCCTTCCGTCGCAACACGCTCCCCAATTTCCTCTCGCAGGTCTTCGCCGGGTCCTACACCGTTTTTCAAAGAGATGGAGCGGATGCTCAGGGAAACGGGTAGCGCGG
>CALMOL010000002.1 GCA_937871685.1 uncultured Verrucomicrobiota bacterium | reverse complement strand
CGTCGATCGGAAGCGCGTGGCTGCCGTGGTGATGGACGCCTATCAGGTCGTGCCTGGGCGTGGCCGCCGTCACGGTGATGGTGCCCGTCATCATCGCGCCGTGCACCCGGCAGTAGTAGGCGTAGGTGCCGGCCGTCGAGAAGGTGAACGAATACGTCGAGCCGTTGTTCCGGATCCCGGAGTCGAAGACCCCGCTGGGATTGTTGGGAGGTCCCGACGTGGCGCTGTGGTTGTTGGCCGCCCACGTCCAGGTCACCGTGTCGCCGACCGCGATGGAGGCCGTCCGGGGAGTGAAGGCGTTGCCCGAGCCGCCAACGGTGACGTTCGTCGTCGCCGCGCGGGCAAGCGTTGGCAGCATCAGGGCCGCGAGCAGGGCGAATCGTCGGAGATACATCGCGGGCACAGCTAGGCAGCGGAAGACCGCGGGAAAGGACCGGGCCGTGAATCTTAATGAATCTTAACACTTGCCGCCGCCAGGAAAAACGGCGCGCGAGAAAGGTCATTCGCGCATCGCCAGCGCGCGCCCGGGCTTTCGCGCGGGCTCCTCCGGCAGCGACGCGCTCGCCTCCGCCCAGTCGCACATCGCGTCCAGGATCGGGCGCAGCGTTTCCCCGAGCGGCGTGAGCGTGTGCTCGACCTTGGGCGGCAACTGGTGATAGACCGTGCGGCGGATGATGCCGTCGCGCTCCAGCTCGCGGAGCTGCTGGGTGAGCACCTTGGCGCTGGCCCGCGGGATGAGCCGGCCCAGTTCGCCGGGACGGCGGGGCGCGTGCTTCAAGTAGTGCAGGATGATCGGCTTCCACTTGCCGCCGATGACCTTCAGCGTGCGGTTGATGGGGCAGTCGTCGCGTTCCATGGGTCCCGATAGTTACCCGCGGGTGGGCAGGGCACAAAATAGTGGGGAATTGCCGGAATTTTCGGCGCCCCGATGATCCGGCATGGCTCGCATCCTCCTCGTCCACGCTCACCCGGAACCCCGCTCCTTTTCTTCCGCGCTCGCGTCCACCGCGCGCGAGGTCCTCGCCGCCGCGGGGCACGAGGTCGAGTTCTCGGACCTTTACGCGCAGAAGTTCGACCCGGTCTCGGGCCGCGGGAATTTCACGGCCGCCGCCGATCCGGAATACTTCAAGCAGCAGGTCGAGGAAACCTTCGCCACGGAGCACGGCGGCTTCGCGCCGGAGCTGGAGGCCGAGATGCGGAAGCTGGAGCGGTGCGACCTGCTGATCTTCTCGTTTCCGCTGTGGTGGTTCGGCCTGCCGGCCATGCTCAAGGGCTGGGTGGACCGGGTGATCGCCTACCGGCGCTTCTACGGCGGCGGCGTGTGGTATGACGTGGGCAAGGGCCGCGGCCGGCGCGCCCTCGCCGTGCTGACCACCGGCGGCGAGGCCCCGATCTACGGTCCGTTCGGCCTGAACCCCACGCTGGAGGACATCCTGCGCCCGATCCATCACGGCATCTTCTGGTTCAACGGCTACTCGCCGCTGCCGCCCTTCGTGGCGTGGGCGGCCGGCCGCGTTTCCGACGCCGAGCGCCACGCGTATCTCGCGGCTTGGCGAGAGCGCCTCGCGGGCATCCTCGACGAGAAGCCGGTGCACCGCCCGCCGACGGCGGAGTTCGATCCCGAGACCTTCGTGGACACGGTGCCGCGATTCATGGTCACGGTGACCCGCGCGCGGCCGGCGGATGAAGAATACCGCCGGCTCGTGCCCGCGGAGCTCGCGCGCGTCCAGGCCCTGCGCCACGACGGCGTCCTGCTCCAGGCCCACCTGGCCCCGCCCGACGCCGAGCCGTGGCGCGGCTTCCTCCTGCTTCGGGTGAAGACCGCCGACGAGGCGCGCGCGCTCTGCCAGACGCTCCCGCTGGCCGCCCACCTCCGGTTCGAGGTGGACCGGGTGGCGTGACGGCAGAGATGAAGCGGCGGGGGAGCGGGCGATGAGCCCAGGCACCGCTACTTTCGATCCATGTATTCGCCGCCAATCCGCTCGGGCAGCGAGCCGAAGAGCGCCTTGCGCAGGTTGGACCAGATCGAGGAGCGAGCCCAGCTTTCCAGGGCGGCCGTCTGGCTCTCGCCCTTGCGGTAGGAATACTCGACCGTCTCGTTCGGGCGCGCCGTGAGCCGCCACTGGGCGAGGAGCTTCCCGTCGTTGAGGTCATACACGAAGAAGTCCATCGCGACGCGGCCGCCGCGGAAGCTCTTCTCGTCCACGGCGACGGGCGGCTCGTATTCGGCCGCCCGATACATGCCGAGGTAGCGCACGCGGGAGCGGATGGCCTCCAGGCGCGCGGGGAAGTCCTTGTCGCCGCGCGCCTCCAGCACGGAGGAGGACAGGGTCGAGGGTTGCGCGGTCCAGCCGAGCAGGGAGGACAATTCGCCGCTGAGAATCAGGTCCAGGTCCTTGCCCTCGTCCACGCGGGCCTTCGAGTCGGCGACCTGGCTGGCGTGGAAGAAGACGAGGTTGCCCCTGCCGTCATCGCGCAGGACGGGCTTGGGGTCGAGCTTCTTGCTTTGCGGATCGGGGGGCAATGGACTCGGCGGCGGCAATTCGGCGGCGATCTGGCGGAGCCGGGCGCGGAGCGGCTCGTATTGTGGCCGGACTTTGTCGAGAACCTCGGAGGTCTTCGGCCCGCAGCCGGCGAGGAGCAGCGGGGCACAGAGCAGGAAGGCGGCGAGAAGTTTGCGGGAGGACATGGCCACCGCTTATCAGCGACGCCCGCGGCCGACAATCCTTTCGCGACAAAGGCACGCCCCGTCCACCTGGCGCGAGCGCGAAGTCCCGCGCGCAAAACGTGCAAGCCTTGTCGCGAGAAAGGGCCACATGCCGGGCGGCGGCTTCCCGCGTCGCGGAAAAAAACACCGCCCGCAAACCCTCCCAGACTTGCGGGCGGTGGACTGGAAACCATCAGTCACAAGGGCATTCGAGGATCCCCCCAGGCGTGGATGGCCGGAAGGTTCCCTGACGCGCGCATCGGGCGAAACCGGCCCAACCCCGAAGGAAATCCGGCGCGGGATCGGGAAGCGGCGGGAGCAGGCTTGAAAATGCCCGCCGGCCCGTTCCCATTGGCGGCAATCCCGCGATTCACCCATGAGATTCCTTCGCTCGCTGATCCCCCTGGCGTGCCTGGCGCTGACGGCCGTCCGCCTGCCGGCCCAGGGCGCCGCCGCGCCGCAGACGGTGCTGGACTACTACGACCTGCTGACGAGCGAGGAAATGCCGTCGCTGGAGGGCGGCGCCAAGTCGCGGCGCGCGCGGCTCAAGCGCCAGGACGTGGCGAACGGCTTCCTTTCCGTGGAGAAGGACGAGGGCGAGGCGCAGGTGGCGCTGTTCCGGAAGAAGGACCGCACGGCGGTCATCGGCGTGGCCGAGATGTCCTGCGCGCCGGTGTGCGAGGGCTTCGTGAAGTTCCTGCAATGGCGCGACGGCAAGTGGCAGGACGTGACCGACGCCCTGCTGCCCAAGGTGACGGACGAGGAAATCCTGGCCGCCTACAACCGGGCCAAGACGACCGGCGACGAGGCGCACACCCTGCAGGATCCGCCCCACGTCTATTGGGACCTGCCGAGGAAGGGCACGACCGTGCAGATGCTTTCCGGCGACACCGGCCCGGTCGGCGGCAAGCCGCTGCTGAAGTTCACCTGGGACGGCGCGCGCTTCACGAGGCAGGCCAAGTAAGGGCGCGTCGTCACGAGGAGGCTTCGCCCCGGCGCGACCGCCGTCCCTTGGCGGCGACAAACCTCTCGGCTTCCGCCCGGGACGCGAAGCTGGACCGCAGGATCGTTCGCTCCTTCGCCCGGACCAGCCTCGTCTCGAAGACGGCGAAGTTGACCGCGCCGAGGTCGTAAATCTCGATCGCGTCGTCGGTGCCCAGGAAAACGCGATCGCCCCGCATGGCGACGGAGCGCGGCTCGGCCGGAATCTTCTGGTCGAACTTGGCCAGGTGCCGGCGAAAGGAGCGCCGCTCGACGCCGGCCATCGTGTAAACGAAAACCTCCTCGCGGCCCGCCAGGACCGCGTGCCGGCCGTCGTGGCTCACGCCCGCGGCCACGGACCGCGCGAGCCGGCGGGGGTTCTTCTCGTGGCTCTTGGCCAGGCGCCCGTCCTCGTAGAAGTCGATGGCGCCGCTCCACTGCGAGGCCGCCACGATGACGTCGCCGGCGGCGTGGACGAAGTGGGGCGCATGCACGTCGTCGGTCGGGATGGTCTGCCGGACGTTGCCCTCAAGGTCGAAGACCTGGATCGCGTGCGGGCAGGCGGCGACGATGTCGGTCGTGCCCTTCACAAAGCTGGCGTGGCTGACGCCCGCACCGGTTTCCGGGGACTGGATCGACCGGACGAACTCGCCGTCCGTGGTCCAGACCTCCACGCTGCCGAAGTCGAAGTTGAACCCCTTGGCGCTGCCGATCAGAAAGCGGCCCTGCGCGTCCGAGTCCAAGTTGGAGATCGTGCAGGCCGGCCGCGAGCCGAAGAACGAGGCGATGGCCCCGCCTTCGAGGCCGAACGCGAAGACCTTCGCCGAGTCGAAATGCTGGACGAAGAAGAGGCGCCCGCGCCGCTCGTCCGCGTGGAGGGCTCCCGCGTATCCGCCGAATTCTTGGTCGCGGTAGGTCCGCGTGATCTTCTCCCCCTCGGCCAGGGCGATTTGCTGGGTGGAGTCGTTGAAGAGGAGCTGGTGGTCACCCAAGGGGATGACCTCGCTCGCGTGGCTTCCCGGCGGCCGGATCCTCCGCGGAAAGCAGCCTTCCCCGATGAAATGTTCGCCGCCCGGTCGCATGGGGAAACCGGTAGCAAGGCGCGCGTCGCAAGGAAAGGCCGTCCTGCCGGGGGCGTGGCCGGTCACCGGCTCCCGCCGAGGCGTCGCTCCAAACGCCGGGCGAAGTGCGCCAGCGGCACGCTCATCGCGAGGTAGAAACCGCAGACCACCAGGCCCAGGGCGAGGAAGCCGCGCGTGGCGTTCGCCAGCTCGCGGTAGGCGGTGGCCAGCTCATACACGGAGATCGCGAAGGCCACCGAGGTGTCCTTGAACAGCGCCACGAAGTCGTTCGTCATCGCCGGCAGCGCCACGCGCAGCGCCTGCGGCATCACCACCCAGCGGAAGGCCCCGCCCGGCCGCAGCCCGAGCGCCGACGCCGCCTCCCACTGCCCGCGCGGCACGGCGGCGAACGCGGACCGATACACCTGCGACTCGTAGGCGGCGTAGTTCAGCCCCAGGCCCACGAGCGCCGTCACCCAGCCCGGCAGCACGATGCCGAAGCGCGGCAGGCCGAAATACAGGAACAGCAATTGCACGACGACCGGCGTGCCGCGGAAGAACTCCACGTAGCCCACGGCCAGGGCGCGCAGCCAGCGCGGGCGGGCCTCGTTCTCCGCCCACGCCAGCGGCAGGCCGAGGAGCACGGCGATCACCATCGCGCCGAAGGCCAGGCCCACGGTCACCAGCGCGGCGCGGCCGAGCCGGCGGAGCGCGGCGGGCCAGTCGAGCGCGTCGTTGCCGCGCACGGCGGAAAGGTCGTAGGCCGCGCCCGACCCGTCGCGCGCGAGGGCGGCTTGGTTCGCGTCCCAAAGGTTCCAGCGCCGCAGGATGGCCTCCATGCGGCCGTCGCGCAGCAGGCGGTCCAGCGCGGCGTCCACGCGCGCCTTCATCGCGTCCTCGCCGCGCCGCAGGCCGATCCCATACACGCCCAGCTCCGGGGGCGACACCCCGGCGGGCGCGAAGCGCGGGTCGTTGCGCGCGTAGAAGCTCTCGGCCGGCGTGTCCATCAGCACGGCGGCGAGGCGGCCCGCGGCGAGGTCGTCGTAGGCGCCGGTCGGGTCCTGGTAGGCGCGGTCGGGCACGCCCTTTTCCGTGAGGAGGCGCGAGGCGGCGGTGTTCGCCAGCGTGCCGACGACCAGGCCGCGATTCCGGCAATCCTCGAGCGAGCGCGGCGCCTGGGCGTCGCCGCGGCGCACCGTCAGGACCAGGCCGAACACGTAGTAGGGCCGCGAGAACAGGATCGCCTGCGCGCGGTCGGGCGTCGGCTCCAACCCGTTGACCAGGAGGTCGAAGGCGCCGCGCTGCAAGGCCGGCACGATGGTCTCCCAGTCCGTGGGGACCAGCTCCGGCGTCTGGCCCAGCTCCATCGCGAGCGCGTCCACCATCTCCTTCTCGTAGCCGATGCGCTCGTCCGGCCGCGCGGGGTTGGAGAAAACGTAGGGCGCGCCGCCGGAGGGGTCGGCCCCCCAGCGCAAGACCGGCGCGGCCGGGAGCGACGCGGCGAGCAGCGCGCCCAGGGCGAGCATGCGCCACCAAGACCGCCGCCGCGCCCCGCGGAGTCGGGGAACGTGGAGGGGCGGAAGCAAGGCGGCCAACGGCGTGGCGCGATTTCTACGCGGCATTCGGGGCGCAACAACCGCCATTCCTCGCGCGCCGCCGTCCGGCTCATGCGCGCCGCCGCGGCGCGGTGTAGCCGAAGATGTCCGGCTCGTGCTCCGCGGGCTTGCTCGGGTCGTAGGCGATGGTCACCGAACAGCCGGCGTGCCATCGGCTCTCGTCGAGGAAGGGCAGGTTCTGCGATTTGCCGGCGTAGGTCTTCCCGTCCTCCGCGGCGGCGAAGGTGAAGCGCAGAAACTTCGGGTGCCGGTCGTTGATCGTGGTCCGGAAATCCGTTTCCACCGCCGTGACCCGGCCCTCCGCGAGCGCGCCGCGGCGGAACAAGCGCGACGCGCGGCCCGCCCGCCGGTGCGCCGCGCCGTAGGCCAGGAGGGCCAGCGCCAGGAGGCCGCCCCCCTCACTGCTTCCTTGCCACCTCGCCGCTCCGCCG
>CALMOL010000001.1 GCA_937871685.1 uncultured Verrucomicrobiota bacterium | reverse complement strand
CGCCCACTCCGGTGGTGACCCCGACGCCCACGCCCGCCTCCGCGGCGCGGCTCATCAACATTTCCACGCGCTCCCGCGTCGAGACCGGCGACAACGTGATGATTGCCGGCTTCGTCATTCAGGGGTCGGGCACCAAGCGTGTGCTTGTGCGCGTCATTGGACCGGGCCTCCCGGCCTCCGTGGCGGGAAGAATGAGCGATCCCACGCTCCAGGTCCTTGATTCCGCCGGACGGGTTCTCATCGAAAACGATGACTGGCAGACAGGCAACGTCACCCTGCCCGTGGTGCTCGCTTCCGGTCTAACGCCACCTGACCCCCTCGACTCTGCCGTCGCCCTCGACCTTGGACCCGGCGCCTACACCGCCATCGTGCGCGGCTTCGGTGGCGGCCAGGGGGTGGCCATCGTTGAGGCGTATGACCTTCAGACCACCGCGACAAATGCGCGGCTCATCAACCTTTCCACCCGCGCCCGCGTGCAAACCGGCGACAACGTGATGATCGGTGGCCTCGTCATCTCCGGCAGCCAGTCCAAACGGGTTTTGATCCGCGCCCTCGGCCCGTCTCTCGCCGCCGCGGGCGTGCCCAACACGCTCCCCGACCCCACGCTTGAAATCGTCAACGCCCAGGGCCAGCGGGTGATCCTCAACGACGATTGGCAGAGTTCTGCCGACAGCGGCGCCGCCGTGCGCGCCACCGGCCTGGCCCCCGCGCAGGGACTTGAGGCCGCGACGGTTGTCACGCTCGCGCCCGGAGCTTACACCGCAATCGTGCGCGACCTTCAGAATCGCTCCGGCGTCGCCCTGATCGAGGCCTACGAGTTGCCTTGACGCCGCCCACCGCCGCTGGCCGGGAGGGCGCGGCCAGCGGCGCGAGTTCTTGCGTCCGGAGCTTGGCGCCGCGCCAGCACCTCGTCGGTGCGATCCACGGCTATTCCCCAGCCGGCGGGCGCAGAATGTGAAATCGTATCGCCAAGGCCGGCTGGGCGCGTCATACTGGGCGGCTGGCGCCTGCCAACCGCCCCAGCGGGGTGCGCTGACGCCGTCGCTTCCTGCATGAGCAACGAACCCCAGCGTTACGGTCACTACGACGTGCTCACGCGCGCCGACGGCTCGCCGTGGGAGCTGGGCCGCGGCGCAATGGGGATCACCTACAAGGCCTTCGATCCCAAGCTGCGGGTGGACGTGGTGATGAAGGTCATCAGCCCCATGCTCCTCGGGAAGGAGCGCATCCGCCGTGCCTTTCTGCGCGAGGCACGCGCCGCCGCCAAGGTGCGCCACCCGAATATCGCCGCCGTCATCCACCTCAACGACGAGGAGCCCTTCTTCTACACGATGGAGTTTGTGGCCGGCGCACCGCTGGCCGGGCTCCTGCGCGATGGCGCCCGCCTTCCCACCGCCGAGGCGATGGACATCGCCGACCAGATCGCCTCTGCCCTTGGCGCGATGGCCCGCGAGCGCATCGTCCACCGCGATCTCAAGCCGGCCAACCTCATGCTCGTGGACGACGACGACCAGCGCTTCGGGCGCCTGGTCAAGGTGATCGACTTCGGCTTGGCCAAGGGCTACGAGTTCGAGGGGATGGAGCCGGAAACGTATCTCGCCGCCACCATGTCGCAGGCCGGCGTCTTCTCCGGCACGCCTTACTACGCCAGCCCCGAGCAGTGCGCCACGGAGGACGAAATCGACACGCGCTCCGACTTCTATTCGCTCGGCATCATCCTCTGGCAGATGCTCGCCGGCCGGCTCCCTTTCCGCGGCTCGCTCGGCCTGGGGCTCGTCATGCACCAAGTGCGCGAGCCGCTGAAAGGGAGC